>NZ_JAPVZB010000001.1:0-265973 GCF_041432125.1 Streptococcus sp. 20925_1_77 | reverse complement strand
TCGACAATCCAAAAACAATTAAGAGGCTAGGACTTTTGTCCTAGCCTGTTTTTTCGCTTTCTTACAAAAATGTAAGAAATAAAGGGGAAAATGTAAGGTTATGTTATGGTGAAAGCGTTTCAGTTTTAGTACAATAGATTTGTAAAAATGGATTGAAGCTCTATCGAGCTAGAAAGGAACGGACCATGACCCTACTAGACGTTCAACACATCAAAAAAATCTACAAAACCCGCTTCCAAGGAACCCAAGTCGAAGCCTTAAAGGATATTCACTTTACCGTTGAGAAGGGCGAATACGTCGCCATCATGGGGGAATCGGGATCCGGGAAATCGACCCTCCTCAATATTCTAGCCATGTTGGACCAGCCGACCGAAGGGCGGGTTTACCTCAACGGCACTGACACCTCCACCATCAAGAACAAGGATGCCTCGAGCTTTCGTCGGGAAAAACTAGGCTTTGTCTTTCAAGACTTCAACCTGCTGGATACCTTGTCTGTCAAGGACAATATCCTCTTACCTTTGGTCCTTTCTCGCAGGCCCGTCAAGGAAATGATGAGTAAAGTCGATAGCGTGAGTCGGGAGTTGGGTATTCACCAGCTTCTTGAGAAATATCCTTACGAAATATCTGGCGGGCAAAAACAACGGGTGGCTGTAGCGCGTGCCATCATCACCTCACCTGAAATTCTCCTTGCTGATGAGCCAACAGGGGCGCTGGATTCCAAGTCTTCGGCTGCGTTGCTCGATGTCTTTGAAGATATTAATACAATGGGCCAAACCATCCTCATGGTGACCCACTCAACTGCAGCGGCTGCTCGGGCCAAGCGCGTGCTCTTTATCAAAGACGGAATTCTCTACAACCAGATCTTCCGCGGGGAAAAAACAGAACGTCAGATGTTCCAAGAAATCTCGGATACCTTGACGGTCATGGCGAGTAAGGAGGATCGTGATGTTTAAATTAACAAGTAAATTAGCTCTTTCCAACCTCAAACAAAATCGTAAGCTCTATTACCCTTTTGCTATAGCTATCATTTTAACGACCATGATCCTCTATAGCTTTATCGCCCTGGCAACGACCCCTCATTTAGAAGCTTCTTACGGAGGACGAACGGCAAGAGCTGTCCTTGGTTTTGGTTGTTTCGTCGTCCAGCTGGTCGTCGTCATTTTAGTGGCTTATGCCAATGGCTATGTTATGAAAAATCGTTCCAAAGAATTGGGATTATACAGTGTTTTGGGGATGGAGAAGAAGCATCTCCTCGTCATGACCTTATGGGAATTGCTTATCTTCTATATCCTCACAGTTGGAGTAGGACTGGGCTTGGGGCTCTTGTTTGATCCCTTGATTTTTGCCCTCCTCTTAAAATGTATGGGGCTTCCAGTCGTCATTCAATCGACCTTCCAGATAGGGGCTGTTCTTAACACTTTATTTGGGCTAGCCTTAGCTTTTGCCCTCATTCTCTTGTTAAATTCTTTCCGTCTCTTGCGCTACAGTTCCCTCCACCTCATGCAACAGAAAAAGGCAGGAGAGAAGAAAGGACGCTTCTTGCTGGTCCAAACTCTTTTAGGACTAGGACTCTTAGGAATTGCTTTCTATTTAGCGCTAACCGCAGAGCGTCCAGTTGCGGCTGTCCAAAGATTCTTTATTGCCGTTATCTTGGTCATTCTTGCGACTTATCTCTTATTCAACGCAGGCACCATTACCTTTTTAAGATTTCTCAAAGGTCGGAAATCCTACTATTACAAGCCAGAGAATTTTATATCCGTCTCCAACTTAATAGCACGGATGCGAAAAAATGCAGCGGGTCTTGCGACCATTAGTATTCTATCCACCATGGTCTTGGTCACCTTAACCGGGTCCCTCAATCTCTTTATTGGAGGGCAGAATTACCTAGATACTATGTACCCTTCGGACTACAATATTAGTGTGGGGCATATGACTTCAGAAGCTGAAACAGAACCGGTTGTTGAAGATGTTCAAGCTATTATTCAGAAAACAGCCGATGCGACACATCTATCAGATTATCAAGTGACTCAGACAACATACTGGTCGGCTGAAATTCGAAAGATTGATGGAAAGATCTTAGAGGTGAATGACCAGTTCACTCCAGAAACTGATCAGGAGTTGAAGACAGAAGGAACCGTCTACTTTTTTGATCAGGCGACCTATGAACAATTGACGGGTCAAAAAGTTGAGCTTGGGGAAAATGAAATCTTAGCTTATGGGTATCACTATCCTGGGAAATTAGACGCGCAGTTAGAAATCAATGGGAAGAGCTTCACGATTAAAGAAAAACTAAATTCCAATTTTATCCAAGGAAAAATTCCTCAAGACGCCCTGTTTCAACATCAAATGGGCTTGTACCTTGTCCTCCCTGACTTGAACCAACTTGGTCTAAAAATGGATAAAAATTTGGAATTCGCTATTACTGCCAAAGATAAAGAAAATAGTGCTTTCCTTGCTGGCGTGATCAAAGAGCTTCATTCGACAGACAAAATGAGTCAATATGGTGCGACTTATTTTAGTGGCTATGATCGATATAGTATAGAGAAAGATTGGCGTGAATCAGCAGGGACAATCCTCTTTATTGGTGTTTTCCTATCTGTTATCTTTCTATTGGCTACGGTTCTCGTCATTTACTACAAACAGATTTCAGAGGGCTATGAGGACCGGGAAAATTTTGTGATCTTGCAACAAGTAGGATTGGACCAAAAGCAAACAGCCACCACCATACGCAAACAGATTCTCACCGTCTTTTTCCTTCCTCTATTCTTCTCCTTCCTCTACCTAGGAGTGGCCTACAAGATGATTTCAAAAATCGTTGCTCTCTTAGGAGCGAACAATGCGGGCTTGGTCCTTCAAACAACCTTAGCAATCTGCGCTGTCTTTTTCATCTCCTATGTCCTCGTCTTTCTTCTGACTTCTAGAAGTTACCGGAAGATTGTCGTGAGGTAGCGCTGAGTCTATAAAAGATTGAGAAATGAAAAATCCAATAAATAGACAAACTGTTTTTTACATAGGACAAGCCAAATGTTGCGGAAAGAATTATAATAATGTATATTATTAAGCTTATTTAAACAAATACCGAAACTTTCCGCCGTGAGAAAAGTGCTAGAAATAATAGTATTTCTAGCACTCGGGAGTTTTGGAACCTTAGGTCCAAAACTAAGTTATGGAACTTCCTGGATTGCTGAAATCATCCACTGGATAATTTCACCTAACGTCCGTACTCACCTAAGGAAAGTTTCAAAGATAGTTTTATCCTTAACCAAAAACACCGGGGATTATATCCCCGGTGTTTTTTTTCGTGATTATTTCACGTGTTTTGCAAGTTCTTCTTGCGCTTTTTTGTTTGATTCTTCTTTTTCTTTCAACCAATTCTTATAAGCTTTTTCATGTTCGGCAGTTGTAACTGTCTTATCTTGAAGTTTTTGGTATTTGAAGAAGGTTGTTTCACCTTTAATACCAATTGCAGAATTTGCTGCTGAGAATGGTGTTACCTTCGTGATAGATGGTACTCCACCCTTAGAGTAGATTGGAAGAACCATTGCGTTTTCAGTCAACCAAGCTTGGGCATCAGCGTATTTTTCATAACGTGCATTGGTATCCAATTTTTCAGCATTGGCAGCATCTAGCAATTCTTTGTATTGATTCAAACCAATTTTCTCGATGAGCGCTTGGTCTTTCTTAGGATCAAGTCCCATACCAGTCAAGGTTGAACCATCTGTTGGGTTCAAGATATTCAAGTAAGTAGATGGGTCTTGGAAGTCAGGTCCCCAACCAGTGATATCCATGTCAAAGTCTTTTTGATCTGGTGATTGGGCGAAGTAAGTCGCGTTGTCTGCATCATCTGTAGACAATTTTTGAACATCGATCACGACATTGTCTTTACCAAGAGCTGTTTCAATAGAGCTCTTCATAGAGTCTGCTTGTTGGACAAGAGTGCTAGAAGATTGGTCTACAACATAGTCGATATGGATTGGGAATTGAACACCTTGTGATTGCAATTCAGCCTTCGCTTTTTCAAGTTCCGCTTTGGCTTTGTCCGCATTATGCAAGCTGTCTTGAGCATCAGCAAAGCTCACACCTTTCCACTCATCTCCTGTTGCGGCAAGTTTTTCTTCAACGAGCGTACCGAAGTCTTTTCCGTTGGCTTGCACAAATGTAGGTGGAACTAGAAGTGTACGAAGAGTTCTTGATGCTCCCTCTTTACCATTAGCTTGTGCACTGTATGAAGTTCTATCCAAAGCGAAGTTCAAGGCTTGACGGAAGTTTTTGTTTTGAAGAGCTGTCTTGGTGCTGTTCTTTTGTTCGTCAGAAGTCTTCTTCGTATGACCGTAGTTTTGACGGTTGACGTTGAAGTAAGCGTAGTAGACAGTAGAATCTTGTTGAGAATAAACGATGTTATCCTTGAATTTCTTCTGAATTGTGCTGTAAGTTGAGCTTGTTGGGAAGAGACGAGCAGAAGTTAAGTTACCGTCTGAGAAGTTACGAGCAAGATAGTCTTGGTCTGATCCATCGAAGTAAGTCAATTTAACCGTATCGATGTGAACATTTTTCTTGTCGTAGTAATCAGGGTTTTTATCCAATTCGATTTGTGATTTTGAAGTGAAGGACTTCAAAATGTATGGACCATTGTAGAGGATCCCATTTGGTTTCACGCTACCGAAATCTTTCCCAGCTGATTCCAAGAATTTGTCATTGACCGGCATCATAGTAGAAGTAGTCAATTTAGAATTCCAGAAAGATTCAGGTTGGTTCAAAGTATATTGAAGAGTATGATCATCAACAGCTTTGACCCCAACAGTTGAGAAGTCTTTAGTTTTTCCGTTCACATAATCATCCAAGCCTTTGACTGAGTTTTGAACCAAGTAAAGAGCATCGGACTTTTTATCGGCTACATATTTCAGAGATGTCACGAAATCTTGTGCAGTGACGTCAGCGTATTCATTTCCTTCTGAATCATACCACTTCGCATCTTTTCGAAGCTTGTAGGTATAAGTCAGACCGTCTTTTGAAACAGACCAGTCTTCTACAAGAGCAGGCACTAGGTTACCGTATTGGTCGTTTTCAAACAAACCATCGACCAAGTTGGTAGTAATGTCGCTTGTAGTTGAACGATTTGAAGTCAAATAGTTCAAGGAATCAGGGTCTGTACCATACACGTAGTTGTAGGTAGTCCCTTTTGACGCATTAGAAGATGAGCCACATGCAGCAAGGAAAAGCGTTGAAGCCGCGGCGACACCTGCTAAAAGAGCAAGCTTCGATTTTTTCATATTCGTGTCTCCTTTTGAATAATTTAAATTATTATACTCCAATCAATCTACAAAATAAAGTGTTTTTTGAACTTTTTTTGTATATTTACACACCCGTATACACTGAAAGCATTGATTTTAAGGGATTTTTAAGGAATAAAATTTTTTTAAAAAAGTTACTATTTTGCTTTACATACTAGTCGAGAAAGAGTATACTGATAGTGAATAAACTAGTATGTAAAACAAACTAGTGAATATGTGAAGAAAGAGGTGAGAAGGATGAAAGAGTCCCAATTACTAAAGGGAGTCTTAGAGGGCTGTGTGCTGGAGATTATTTCCAAAAAGGCCATCTATGGCTACGAATTGATTCAAAGTCTCAAAGAGATGGGATTTGATAAGATTGTCGCTGGGACTATTTATCCCCTACTTCAAAAATTAGAAAAACAAGGAATTATTCATGGGGAAATGAGGCCGTCTCCAGATGGTCCTGATCGTAAGTATTTTTCACTCAGTGATGCTGGAAAAGAGCGTTTAGGGGAATTTTGGGACCAGTGGCAGGAGCTAGTCACAAAAGTAGAACGTATCAAGAAGGAGGGGGAAGAATGGTAGGAAGTTATACAGAAAAAATGTCAGATGAATTGATTCATTTAAACAAAGAGGATCAAGCCTATGTGAAAAAAATGGTCGCCTATATTGGGGCTAAGTCCTATTTTTATGATGATGAAGCACTCGGTGAACAACTCTACAATATGGTTTGCGACCTAAAAGTTGCTGAGAAAGAAGGCATTCGGGCAGTGGATTATTTTGGAAAGGATCCACGGGCGATGGTGGACCAAGTTCTTTCAGAGTTACCTAAACGCTCTTTAGGATCTTATGTAGGACTCGTCTTCCTACTTGGAGTGATCTTAGTTGGCATGCGTTATTTAATGGATTTTACCTGGATGACACCACTGAAAATCGAACCCCTGACCTATGTTGTTATTTTATTCAATTTCTTGGTGTTTAGCCAGTTCATCACGTGGCTTTGGTCCAAACAGAGCTATGGTGAAATGAAGTGGTCTTGGGCTATTTTTATCAGTGTGATCTGCCTGATGGTATTTCTGAACATCGTACGACTATTTTCGATCTATTTTGGCCACATTGGGAGTCTCTTCTTATCAGATGGTTGGGCGGTTATTCTTGCTGTCCTAGTCCTACTTGGGTTTGCGGTTATGGCTTATAGAAGCAGGGAGCGTTTGATGACGAGTCTACTAGTCATGGGCCTGACTTTCCTAGTTACGGGATGCTGGATTCGTCTTGTGAATCAGGAAACTGCTCACTTATTAGGCTGGCTACTTCCTCTCATAGGACTAGTCCTGACCTTCGTTGTATTTCGTCTCCAAAGAAAGGGGGAAGAAAGATGACATCAGTTATTTATTATGAAGAAACTCAGGCTTTGGTTCAAACCTTTAGCAAGGAGGACCAAGCTTATTTCCAAGATCTCTGGGATTATTTCAATTTCGCCGGTTTCTTATATGAGGAGAAGGCTTTGAGAGAGCAGGTCTATAATTTAGCACTAGATTTTTCGCAAGCAAGCGGTGATGGATGGAAAGCCAAGGACTATTTTGGACAGGATCCAAAGGAAATGGCAGACCAAATCATCGAAAATATGCCCAAAGAATCGACACGGTCTGTTCTGAAATATGGGGCGATCATCTCGGGAATTGTGATTTTCTATCGCCTCTTAAGTGATTTTGCTTCACAAGCGGTCCTTGTGCTCAAGCCTCTAGTCTATTTAACCGACATCATTTTGGGACTCCTAGCAATTGGGCTACTATTCTATCTTCTTCGTCGCCTCATTTTTGCAGAAGAAAAGTCGAAAAAAGCAATCCATGTGGCAATCGTTTTGGTTCTAGGAGTCTATTTCGCTAGTGAGATCGTGGGGGTCCGTTTCTTACCAGCCCTTGCTTGGTTGACAGTGCCGAATCCATGGGATACTCTCCTTATGACAGGGGCTAGTGGAGCACTCATTCTTTGGCAATGGAAAGAAGAGCTTGGCAGAGCCTTCGTCTTTCCTATCGTCGCCTTTTTAGTGGTTGGATTCATACATCGCTGGACTTTGGCACAAGGAGTTCAGAATCTTGGTATGACAGTTCTTCTGCCCACAGTGATCATCATCTTTGGGCTGGTTATTTATTATTGGTTTACGATTCGTTCTTTGAAAAAGAATAGGACGGAAAGTGATAAATAGAAAGAAAAGGAGGGCTGGGACAAAAGTCCTAGCCTCTCAATTGTCTTTGGATTATCGAGCAAGACGCAGTGGTTGAGTGGGCTCTACTACGCTGATTTCATCAGCTTTTACAGCCCTACTCAACTGTGCGGAGGTGGGAAGACGAAATCGAATTCTAACGAATGACAGATTTCTTTCCCACTCCCTTTTCTTATCCAAGTATGATAGAATAAACTCAATAGATGGGAGAATATACATGAATCTATTTCGAAAAAAGGCTTTGGGACAGGTTCACCCAGGGTTAAACCGTCATTTACGGTTGTGGGATTTAATTATTTTAGGTATCGGTGCCATGGTGGGGACAGGGATCTTCACGATTACGGGGACTGCAGCGGCAAATTTAGCTGGTCCAGCCCTCATCCTTTCGATTGTGATTGCGGCGTTTTGCGTCGGCCTATCTGCCCTCTTTTTTGCTGAGTTTGCCTCTCGTATCCCTTCAACTGGTGGAGCCTATAGCTATCTCTATACCATTTTTGGAGAGTTTCCAGCCTGGATTGCAGGTTGGTTGACAGTGATGGAATTCATGACCGCCGTATCAGGGGTAGCCTCAGGTTGGGCTGCTTATTTCAAGGGGTTGTTGGCCAATCTTGGCTGGCGTCTGCCGACGGCTTTAAATGGGACTTTTGATCCAGCTGCGGGAACTTATGTGGATCTCTTACCTATTTTGGTCATGGTCCTCGTCACAGCCTTGGTCCTTATGAATGCAAAAGCCGTCTTACGCTTCAATTCCTTGCTGGTCTTACTCAAGTTCTCAGCTCTTACCTTGTTTATTCTTGTCGGGATTTTTCACCTAAACCCTGGCAACTGGGCAAACTTTGCCCCTTATGGCTTTGGCGAAATTTATGGTGGTCAAACAGGTATTATGGCTGGCGCTTCGCTCATGTTCTTTGCCTTTCTTGGTTTTGAGTCCATTTCAATGGCGGTCGATGAAATCAAGGAACCACAAAAGAACGTTCCTCGCGGCATTGTCCTTAGTCTTTTGATCACAACGGTTCTTTATATCTTGGTTACCCTGGTTTTGACCGGCATGGTTCCTTTTAAGAACTTAAATGTAGATGATGCAGTTGCCTTTGCCCTCCGTCAGGTAGGAGCTAGCTGGGCAGGGAATTATGTATCGTTGGTCGCTATTTTGACCCTGATTACCGTCTGCATTTCGATGACCTTTGCCCTCTCACGGATGATTTACAGTTTGGCGCGGGATGGCCTTTTGCCAAAAGCTATGAAACAGCTCGATCCTAAAACCAGAATTCCAAAAAATGCGACATTGGTCGCTGGATTGATGGCTGCCATTGCTGGTGGAGTTTTTCCGCTAGCTAGTATCGCTTCCTTTTTAAATATCTGTACCTTGGCATACCTGGTTCTGTTGGCCTTTGCTCTCTTGAAATTGCGCAAGGAACACGGTGCTCCTGGACCTGGTGAATTTAAAACGCCTTTGGTTCCGGTCTTGCCAATTCTATCGATTGTGGTCTGTGTGTCCTTTATGACCCAGTATTCTCTATCGACCTGGCTGGCCTTTGGAGTTGCTCTCTTGATTGGGATAGGAATTTATTTTGGCTATGGGTATCGCCATTCAGAAGAACATAAATAAAAGATGAAAGCTAGAGTAGAAGAACTCTGGCTTTTTGTATAGGGAAAGCTCTTTTTTTGGTATAATAAAGGGAGAAAGTTAAATAGATAACAAAGGAGAACACCATGACATTTGAAGAGATTTTACCAGGATTAAAGGCCAAGAAAAAATATGTACGAACAGGATGGGGTGGAGCAGAAAACTATGTCCAATTGTTTGATACCATCGAGCAAAATGGAGTGGCTCTGGAAGTGACACCTTATTTCCTCATCAACGTATCTGGTGAAGGCGAAGGCTTTTCCATGTGGAGTCCAACTCCCTGTGATGTTCTAGCGACAGATTGGGTGGAAGTACATGACTAAACGGGTCTTGATTACAGGCGTGAGCTCCGGGATTGGTCTGTCGCAAGCTCGTTTGTTTTTAGAAAAGGGCTATCAGGTTTATGGAGTGGACCAAGGAGCGGATCCTCAGTTGCCAGGCGATTTTCACTTCTTACAGCGAGACTTAATCTTGGATTTGACACCAATCTTCGACTGCTGTCCTGAGGTAGATGTCTTGTGCAATACAGCGGGAGTATTGGATGATTACAAACCGCTTCTTGAGCAAAGCGCTCAGGAGATTCAGGAAATCTTTGAGATCAACTATGTGACTCCGGTAGAGCTGACACGGTATTATCTGACTCAAATGTTGGAGAAGAAGCAAGGGATCATCATCAATATGTGCTCCATTGCTTCTAGTCTAGCAGGAGGTGGCGGTCACGCTTATACTTCCTCCAAGCATGCGCTAGCAGGCTTTACCAAGCAGTTGGCTCTAGATTATGCAGAATCTGGCATTCAAGTCTTTGGCATTGCTCCTGGAGCCGTCAAAACAGGCATGACTGCAGCGGACTTTGAACCAGGAGGTCTAGCAGACTGGGTGGCTAGTGAGACCCCTATTAAACGCTGGATAGAGCCAGAAGAAGTGGCAGAAGTCAGCCTCTTTTTGGCCAGTGGGAAGGCCTCTGCCATGCAGGGGCAAATCCTGACCATTGATGGTGGCTGGAGTTTGAAGTAAGGGCTGAAATAAGCATAAAAGATAAGAATGAAATGAGTCTAGTAAAACCACTGGGCTCATTTTCTATTTTAGCTTTATGGAAAGGGAATCTTATGGTATGATAGCCTAAAAGGGACCTGTAATATGGAGGTCAAATAAAAAAAGCCTTTGGGAAGAGAGACTCAAAAGGAGACGGGATGCTAGTATTGACAGACACAGATCCAGCTATTTCAAAAGAAGAATTTTTACAATTTGAGGAGATTCTTGGGAAGAAATTGCCGGAAGCTATGATGGAATTTTATCTCAAGCACAACGGTGGTCAGCCCCAAGTAATGGGTGTCCACGATGACCGTCATCTCTTTCCTTTCAATTCCTTTGATTCACTGGAGGAGATCAAGAAGTCACTTACCTGGTTTGACGATGAGGTGGTACCTGAGGGATTTAAGGCAACAGACCTTCTTCATTTCGCCTATGATCCTGGTTCTGGCAATTACGCTCTTTCTCTAAGGGCAGAGGATTATGGCAAGGTTTATTTCTATGTCTTAGAAGAAAAAGCTGAGATCTACGGTCTATGGGCTTCTTTTGAGGAATTTTTGAACTCTTTTGTTGAAGAGTGCGATTAAAAAGGAGAAGGGATGCGAAAACATCAAGAACTTTCACTAGAGCAGATAATTGAGCAGGTGCGCGTAGATCAATTAGTATCAGATGATTTTTGCCTCTATGGCAAGGAAGATGGAGAACTGGCACTAGCTAGTCTCTATTGGGTATCCGATTATCCGGATGTCGTGGAAGACTCTGATGTCTACCCGACGGATGTAGCGGAGCAAGATCTGCAACTAGTCTACTATGGAGAGCAGTTGATTGATGTTCTTGCAGTCGCACTTGAGGAAAAGCCAGATGCAAGTCCCCAAGACTTGGTCGATGCTTTAAATTATTATCAGCAGCATGATAGCTTTATGCCTTTTGATGATTAGCTAGGCCGATTAGAGAAATGGTATTCAATGACTGATAGTGATAAGGAGAAAAATGACAGTCAATATCAATGAATTAGTGAAGGAGCACGGCTTTTGTGTGGTGCCTACAGAGGAGAAACCATTTAGTTTGGATGAGGCCCGTTTTAACCTTTTGGCATATTTAGAGGATTATCCAAAAATGGGATTTTCTTTTGTTAAAGCAGATGACGAACTAGTCGAACTAAGGAAAAATCAGGAGAGGTATAGGCTTTTTGGTCAGTGTTTTTTAGGTGCCTTTGTAATTGGAGAAGAGAAGCAGATCTTCTTGCTTTGCAATCAAGAAGGAAGGGAAATTTTTCAAGAATCGAGGGTTTATGTCAATTATTCCTTGCGTACTTTTGTTTCCTCTTATTCGCTCTTTCTATCAGGCATCTTTCTTTTAAAATCAAAGTTTTATGAGATTGAGCAAGATGAAGTCGAAGAGATTGCAGCAAATTTGAAGAACCAAGTACTTGCCTTGGAAAAGTCCCTTGAACAAGAATTGCCCTTCTGGGAGCACATGGCCTATTTGATAGAAGATGATGGAATCGTTCTAAGAGATGATCTCTTTCATATCTTAAATAAAGAGCAGTAGGAATTAATTATGGAGAAAAAATTGCCCCAGATAAAGATTCGAGAGTGGAATGAAAAGCCAAGAACAAAACTTCGATTTATTAAAATTGGTGATATTTTTTGCTATCAATTTTCGGAGGAAATGTTTGTATTTGGTCAAATTCTTGGAAAAGTGAAGGTTGGTCATGTCATTCAATTTTTCGATATCTTTCAAGCAAGTCCTACTATAACAGTTGAGGAGTTAAGTCGTGCTCAATTTATGGGTAAGCCCATCATTGTAGATTCCTACACCTTGTTTGATCGAAGTCCAGTATGGTCTTGGCAGATAATTGGTCATCAAGCGGATTTTGATCCAAGCCCTTTTAAGGATTTAGCCTTTAAGTGGGGAGATCCAAATGGTCTTCACTTTGGGAAGGTCTGGCTAGAAGGTAGGCGGGAACCTAAGATTTTTTCTAGGGAAGAAGTTGAGGAGCTAGACTGGGAAGCCTGTGTCGGAAGTATAGTTTATAACAGAATCTTGGAAGAAGAACTGGCAAGCAGATGAAATAAAGGAGTTTGAAATGGACTATGTAGATGAGTTAACTTCAGGACGTACGCCATTGGTTAAAAAAGCTGCGAAAAAAATTTTAAAGGATAAACTAAAAGGATATGGACCATTCTTGCATCAGGCCTTGGAAGGGGAGATGGAAAAGCCTAAATCATGGGAATCACAAATGTATTTGCTCTACGCCATGGCTGCAACGGATTGCACAGAAGAAGTCCCCTATTTGAAGTCATTACTGCTGAGAGACATTCCAACCCCTGTAACCTATCGCTCTCTAGCAGTAGCGATTGCTTATCTAGAAAATTTAGAAACAGAGAACTTGTCTTTTGTCTATGAGTCTTTGGAATCGAATAACTCATCTCAAGCCGCAGGTGCTTGTGCAGCGATATATCAGAGAAAGATTGTTCTGAAAGATGACGATTTTAACAAAATTATGTCTCATGTGACTCAGCCTAAATACCTTGAGCATATTGGTCAAGTCACAAATCCATTTTTATTTATTTTGGCTGCATCATATCTATATCCAGAACAGAATCGTCAGAAAATTGTAGACTTTTCCCGTCAGTTCGATATATCTATCGTCAAGGACTTAATCAATGACGTTACAAAAGGAAAGGACGGCAGAAGAGTTAGTCTATTCTAAAATCTACTTAAAGAGAGAAGCTGTCACTTCCTTAAAGAGCGATAACATAACTCTTAAAAATAAGACTTTTATTCATTTTTAAAAAGGAGTTCATACTGTGAAATGGTTTGAAAAAGTAGTGGGGAAGGAAAAGATTATTCATTTGTTTGATGGTGATTTGGACTTGAATAATGTATTTCTTGATACTGTATTATGTTACGATTACAAATTAGACCTTGTCCTTTATGTATTTGATTTGCCAACTAATTTCCCTGAAAAGTGGCAGAAAAGTGCATTTAATGCCATAAAAATTAATTTAGAGTTTTTTAATTTAGATGAAATCCATTTTTATTCTAAGGGGATTCATAAGGTGAATGGACGATTAGAGTTGCTCTTTTTAGAGAATAAGGTTGAATTCAATTTTATAAACCAAAATGATGTGATGTTATCGGGATCTTCTGATCTTGTTAGAATTGCTGAGATTGCTCCTGTGAAGATTGATACTTAAAGATGTATTCCTAGTTTATTTGCGGAGATTCAGGGTCGTCAAACAATCCTCCATTGTTAGGAGGGACACTACGACTATGGGAAAATAGTGAAGAAAGACCACAAACGTTAGGCCTTGACCTAAGGCTAGTCCTTTATACAAAAAAACACTTTGAGATCACGAATATGAAGTTACAGTATTTTGAATTAGATAAGCCCTATGTGGAAAATCAACAGAGGATTGAGGAGCTGATGGACTCAGCTACGCTAACTTACGAGGAAGCTAGAATTGAGGACTATCGACAGAATTGGAAAGGTCAGCGAAGAGCGTTTGTATATGAATCCAAATGTATGACCTCTATGATAGAGCGCCTCTTTAAACCGGTTGTGACCAAGGATTGTTGGAAAATCATCGTAGAATGTGTAGATACGATTAGCAATCCAGCTATCATGAACCTACTTGGCGTCTAAACTGTTCAGGTCTTATTTGATTTTTCTAGCTATGAAAGCTCGAGTCCATTGGAACAGAAAAAGATGCTCTTAGGGGCCTTGCTAAAAGGGGTAAAGCGCGTGTTTCAGGAGCTCTCTATTCCATACTCCTTGATAGAGGATGTAGTCAATGAAATAGAGAAAAACGATTATGAAAATAGCTGGGAGTGGAAAAGGAAGAAGATCCAATCCACGATCTTTTCCATTCAAGTGGAGCATCAGCTGGATAAGGTGGATTTGTTTTGGAAGATAGAGCAAAAGGATAAGAGCATCCGTCAGTTGATTCAATCCTACCCTGCTCATGAGATGGATTATGGGGCTAAGCTTGGTAAACTGGAAGTAAAAGGTAACTTCCTATATCTGTTGGATAAAGAGAATGAGGTTGTGAGCAAGCTAGAGCTGGAAACAATAACTGAATGAACTCAAAAAAACTAGCCATTGTCCATAAAACACTTGTCAATAGCAAGTAAGTAAGATAGTAGGAAATGGCCATATAACAAAATAGAATACAAAAGATTAAGGGTCAAAAACTATGGTGAATAAATTAGCAAATGTTCGTGAAGGAGAAATTTTCGCAATTCCATTGTTTTTATCGGATAGATCTGATTTAGAGAGATTTAAAAAATCTGATTTCTCTGGGGAAAATAAAAAATTCGCCTATTGTAGAATCATCAAAGATCTAGGTGGTGGCGGTATACTCATAGAGGTTTTTACTTTAATCGATGGATTGTCTCCTGAAATAGAGGACATCATCCAATCAGGAAGGTTATTTCCGCCAATTGCCATAAATGGTCTGGGAATATATAAAAAACGTTGGCCGAAAGTCGGACAACAAGAGAAGTATGACTGCGAAATAGATTCTCATTTTTCTCAAATACAGTTAGTTCTTCCTGCCTTACCGCATGAAAAGCCGAGATTATGGCAGAATGGTCAAGAAAAGTTTATTTCTTTTGAGGAGAGCAAGGATTATGAAGAATGGACAGTTTGGCTTTCTTCTCATTTAGAAAAAAGGATTATTGAAAGTTTAAAAGCAAGAGGAATAGACGTGTAGCTTTCGAGAGAGTGAGAACAATGAGTGACTTAAAAAAGAAATTATCCTTATTAAAAGTTGAAAGACGAATCAAGAATTTGAAGGGGATAAAGGATGTCTATTTTCTGACCACTAAACCGAGAGAAATTGCTTGGTATGCTGGGGAGTTGAATCCTATCGATTCTCCGATTCCTTGCCTTTATGAGTTTTCTGCCAATCTTACTACTAAAGATCTAAGTAGATCAATTCAAAGTCTAGTTGGAAATAGAAGGCAGTTTATCCTAGTTTTTTGGGAGTTTTCACCAGTTTACGTCTTGTTTCAAATGGAGTCTTTGGATAATTTTTTGTCCTCTTATTCTACTGAATTTTCTACCAGAGACCTGACACTTTTCTTTCAAGACCAGGAAAAAGTACTGGATCTCCATTTAGCGGAGGATAAAGTAGAAGTGAGAGTCTTGGAGAATAAATCTAAGAGCCCGTAGATTCTATAAATTGAAAATGAATATAGAATTAGTCGATGAAAGAGGCAAAAAGGAAAGAATGCCATTCTTGGAGAGACAAATGGTAAAGGAAGATTCTAATGTGTGAAAAAGAATATTATTATTATGGTAATAGTGAGTTTATGACAGGCCTAGGAGTTATTTATACAGAGTTTACTGGTCAGCGTGCAAGTCGACAAATTAACGTTTTGAATGGGAACTCTTATGCTTCCTCTTGCCTACAGGATTACGTTCCAGAAGTAGGGTTTCTACTCTATGATGGTCGAAAAGATGAGTTGGATCTATCAGACTCCATCAAGATTAGTCAAGAAGAATTTGAACGAATATGGGCTCAGGCTGTCGCTAGCGGTCAGAATGATACATAATCGTCAGTTGAAAATAGCCAAATATAAACCAAAAAATGTGAGAGGAGTCCAATAATGATGCTCAATTTGTTAAAGGAATTCGTAGAAGTCTATCATAGAAACAAGGGCTTAGGAGAGCTTGTATTTACTAGTGACTGTCTCCATGTCGAAAAGCTAGATTTGTCTGGTCAAGTAAAAGACTTTTACCAGCATTTAGACTTTGATGAAGAAGCTTATTTTAGAGGAGCTCCCTATGATCTTGCTCTAATTCCTCTCCCTCTATGTGAAGCTGCATCAGAAGGATGGCAGGATACTAGCTGGAAAGAGAGTTATGTGGTTTTTGCTCACATGATGGGGGATGAGCCAATTTTTTGTGATCTAACTAGCGAGCTTAGTCCTGTATTTGGCAAGATTCCTGGGAATTCCAAGCTCTATTGCTTAAGCCCCTCTTTATCTACTTTCTTGTCTACTTATAGTCAGATGAAAAAGCTAGAAATCACCAAGTTTGAGAATGACATCTACATTGATGAGGACTTGTCGGACTATAAAGAAGGTTTTTTAACAGGAATCATGGCTATTATCGAGGAGCAACTTCCTGAAGCCTATCGAAAAGACTTTATTGAATTTATGCTTGGCTAAAGCCAAAGATGAAGAGATGAGAAGCAAATGAAAATGAAGAATTTTTTAAAATGTTGTGAGGATCTGGTCATACAAGAAAGTGGGGCCTCAGCTTTTGAACTAGAAAAACTCAAAGCCAGACAGTTTCCTCAAGCTCACCTGGATTTGCTCTCCATGACCAATGGCTTGGAGTTTTATGGTGGCTATTATCGCTTGTTTGGGACGGATTCTGCTCAAGCCATCACGCTGGACTCTTGGAATTCGGATAGGCTATGGAAAGATGTCTGGAGGGATTATGTATCAGACTACTATTTTTTTGGTATGTCTGCTATTGGAGATCAATTCGCTTATAGAATGAAGGATGGGAACATTCAAAGTCATCAAGTTTATTATTTAGATGGGATTACTATGGATGTCATCGAGATCTACGACAGTTTTGAAGCATTTTTCGAGAGGGAATTTGTTCTGAAAGCCCAAGGTGGGATGGAATCTATTTTTGTTTCTGCTAGGGAACGATTTGGAAATCTAGACCTCTCCAGAAGCTGTATTTATTCCCCTTCCTTAATGATTGTGAATGATCCAAGCGTTGAGAATCTCATGCTTTTACCGACAAAGGATGTCATGACTATCAATGGGGATTTGCTTGTTCAATTATCTGATTCGGAGGAGTCGATTACGAAACTAGAGCAATATCTAGACGCTTCGGGTAGAGCCAGAGTCAAGGTTATCTTTGATCGAGATTGAGCAAGCAGGATAAAGTTTATATAGAAAAGAGTACTCTTGAGATTCATGATTTTAGTTTTTGAGACAAGCAATGGTTTATTCTTCTTGTAAAAGTGTCATTGTAAAAACAGATAGGTTGAACAAAGAAAACGAAGCATGATATTCATAAAAAGAGGTGAATGATGACCAGTTTAGATAAATATTTAGAGATCATTAAAAAAGGATTTTCCGAAAGAGAGAATCTAATGGCAATGGAGCCTCTGCATTCTATTGAAGAGATTGCACCATTATTGGATGAAAAATTGACTTATAAAGAATTTATCGATATCAATCGCTTATTAAGACAAAAGTACATTGTCGAAAACCCAGAGGAGATGCTGAAAGATGTAGATTTTAACCAGCTTTCTTTACCTAGCAATACGAGGGTGATTTACTTGATGGGAAGTAAATCTGATGTGCTAGACTTTTCAAAATATGAACAAGTAGAAAAGATTTTAATAGTTGGGGCTAGAAAAGTAAGAAAGATCATCTTACCCCAGAATGATTGTGTGAAAGCTCTAGGGATATCTTCTATGACAAATTTGGAAACGATAGAGAACATTTCTTTTCATAAAGGCATGCGTTATCTGCACTTTGATTATGGTGTAAAGTTGCCAAACTTTTCTTTTATTAGGGATTTAAATCAGTTGCTCTATCTTTCATTTATGTCAAATAAAAAATTACCAGAATTGGATTTTATCCATCCATCTAGTGAGCTCCGTTTTTTAGATTTTGTCGATACGTCTATTTTTAACTACGCATCAACAGTTAGCTACCTGAAGAGTCTGAAACATCTCCGATTTTTAACAACGGGAAGAACAAATCAAAAGCAAAGGGAACTTCTTAGAAGAGAGTTACCACATGTTTGCATGCGTGAGGGGTAAAAAATGCCTTTAATACAGCTTTTTATGACCGATGTTTTCAGAATAAACGAACTATTAGTCCCGTTGTTTAAGTAGGAGGAAATATGAGCCATAAGAATCTAGCAAAAGAAACCTTCCTCCAGTTTATGCAGGCTATGTATACTTGGGAAAGAAAAGCCACTAGGAGTCTAAGAAACCAAACCTATAAAGAGATGTTGAAGGATGAATTAGCTACTATATTTGATCAGTTTTGTACATCTAAAAAATACTCAGAGCAAGGGAAGTATCTTTATCTGTCCGGTTTCCGTTTGACTATAAATTAGAAACACATCCCATCGTTGATGAAGAGCATGACGGGAATCAAGCTTATTTCTACATCAAGGAGAATCGTTCTGGTATAGAAACTCTCTATCGTTTTCAAATGGTGTTTCAAAAGGGGAAATGGTGGATTAATAAGAAAGAATGGTTTGATGATGAGAAGTGGATCAATTCTTCCTTGTGAAATACTGGATAGTATAGGAAAGCAGGAAGAGATGTACTTCAAAAAACAGTGGTAGTTAAGTGTAAGAAATGAAATTTTAGAGGTCAATATGAATAAAACACTTTCAAATCAAAAAAGGAAATTAACAACCATTAAAAATCAAGTACTAAAGGCGAGAGATTTTGATCTTGAAAAAGCACAGCTTTTTACTACTAAAGCAATTTTAGAAGCATTAAAAGCAGGCAAAAAAAGCCTTGAGATCAATTGGGAGGAAAACGGGAAAACAGAAACCTACTCCTATAAACATGTACGGATGGTTCATGCTATTCAACCATATACTTTGGTTTCTGAGTTCATTGAAAACAAGACATCTGAAACCTATCAATCTTTGCTAAATGGCTGTTTTTGTTCTGTAATGGCAGACATGGCTTCTGCTAAATATTTAGCTAAAGGGGGCTCAAACTTTGATACAGATATTTGTTTGAATATCTTATTTGCCCTTGCCTATTTAGATGATACTTATGTAGAGTTTTTAATTGATAAATTAGCCTATTTTAAAGAAGCCCAAGTTGAAAAAGGGAAAAAAGTTATTTTCTTTTCAGCCAAGAGTTTATTGCCCTTAGTCGTTTTTCTTTATGGATATGGTAAGGGTGCTCGGCTTGCTAACCTACTGGAAGATGCTTGTGATGCCAAATATCAACCCTTGGACAAGAATCCTTATCAGAATGTGAATGATGTCTATAAACAGGTTATGGATACTATTTTTTCAGAGGACGATGATGTTTTTAGAGAAACAATTTTATCCATGTGTGATTATCATTTAGCGAACACCAAAGATAGTCATTTAGTTGAATTCAATACCTTACTATGGCAGTATTTCCCAATTGAAATCTTAGTTTTACTAAAAGAACGTCAGAAAAGAGGCCTCCCAATCGACGGGATTAGCCATCCCTTGTTTGATGACTTTTTGCCCTATTTCATGGATGACTTTCAGTTAACCGAGCAAAATAAGATGATACTTGGCACAATCATAGAGTAGCAGTGTGAAATGATGAGCAATCGATTTATAGTAGTATCAATGTATAAGAAACATCCTCTTGAGGGAGTGATATTTCAATAGTAACAAAAAAGAGATAATTAATGAAAACCTATTTACTGGACGAAAGGATATTTCAGTATCCTGAATCGTTTAAAAAATTGATTGAATTCAATTTAGTTGATTTTGATTGTTGGTATCTGCTGGATTCAGAATGGGCCCTATCTCTGTACAAGGGATTGCAGGAAAGATACCCAAGCAGAAAGTTGATTCCATTTGCTAAAAGAGGAGATTGTGATGATACAGCTTGTTTTGAAATAGGAAAGGGCAATAAGGTCCAACTCATTCATGATTTTGCTGCCGAAGGATGGGAGCAACGGAAAGAGTTTAACGACTTTTGGGGATGGGTAGAATATGCGGTAAAATGCATGATAGAGTATAACAAAGAGGATGGGATTGAATAATGGGAAGGCCCTATTCTAGGGACGAAGAACTGAAATACAAGGTAAGGAGAACAAATGGAAACGATCACCCAATTATTAAATGAGATTGAAAAAAGTCTCCAACAGCTAGATTATCCTTGTGTAGACCATCTAAATTCGGGACTATCCTCTCAAAAAACTCAAGAGTTATTTGAGGAAATCCCGTTGCAGCCAACCCAGGACTTGTGTGCCCTTTATACTTGGAGAAACGGATCAAAAGATAGTGAGGGAATCACACTCGGTGAGCTGGCATTTTTTCCTGGCTTCTATTTGATGTCTCTGGAAGAAAGTATCCAGACCTACTTGGAACTAATAGAAACGGATACTTGGGATAAGTCTTGGTTTCCAATTTTTGCCAGTGGAGGGGGAGATTTTTATGCCATGAACTTGGCTCCAGAAGCTCAGGGGCAAATACATGGTGTTTACGTGTATGAAGAGGAACCTCAGGTCGAATACCGGTCATTGAAATCCATGCTCACAACCTTTAAAGTATGTTATGAACAAGGTGTTATTTTCAGGAATGAACAAGGCTACTTGGATATGGATTATAGGGAGCATGCTGAGATAGCGCATGATATAAATCCAGATCTGAAGATATGGCTTGAATTCTTAAAGGAGACCGAAGAGGAATGACCAAGGAGAGAAAAATGGCGGTAGTGACTGTATTAAAAAAGATCATTAAACTCTATGAGGAAACAACGTTTATTCCCCAACCAGTGAGTTTTTCAAACGAAAAATTAAGGATCCAGTCCTCAGATTTGACAGGAGAATTACTTGATTATTATCAACATGTAGTGTTCAATGAGGATTTATTTTTTGCTAATCAAAATTTTAATATCATTTTGTTGGCATTAGATTCTCCTGCAAGGACAGTCGAATGTTGGGCCTTACAAGATATTCTTCAGTTTAGTGAAGGACAATACCAGATATTCGCTACTACAGATACAGATGATATTCTTTTCTGTGATATGAAAGATGACAGTTCTCCAGTTTACGCGGGCAGTCCGGGAGATCCTAATTTCTACAAACTCAGCGAAAGTTTGACGGAGTTTTTGGAGTTTTATTTCGCTTTTTCAAATTTTTGGGGCCAAAGAGAAGATGTCCCACAGGAGGAATATATTGTAGGGACAGGTGACTTGATAGAGCGCTACCTTTCCCCAGACGTCCAAGCTACAGCAAAAGAATATCTACTTCGGTAAGATTGACCTGAGAAAAGCATTTCTCAGTAACAAAAAGTGAATTGGATAGGAGAAAAGAAATGAATGTGAAAGAACTCATCGAAGAGGTTGAAAATGATCTTGAGTTAGTATCGTATTTAAACCGGATCCCTAAAAAGAATAAGAAGACCCAAGTTAGTTATCTCAAATCACTGAATCATCTGGCCTATTTACTTTATCTGGATGGCCAAGAGGAAATGGCTAAGGAATTATTAGATCGTATCATACAAGTTCCATTTGAAGGGAATTATAACACCTGGACCTTTGTTGATAGTTCTCTGGTTTTATTGGCTTATCTGGAAAGAGAGGTAGAAAATCAGGTACTCGTCTATAAAAAGCTTCTTTTATCTCCATTAGAACAAGGGGAGGAATCAACTCAAAAAATTAGAAGGAGAGTTCATCAGAGATTTTTGAATGGTGATAGCTTGGAGCAAAAGCTTGCAAAAATCGAGCAGGCTCCAAGCCCTGAATCAGAAATGGAACGTCGTCTGCTATACTTGACAGATTTATTGAAGATTCGCCTCTTTATTGCTGAGTCAACGTTTGAAGAGACAGATATCCAAGCAAAAATCGAAGAGAATATGGAGATACTGAAGAAGTATATCAAGGAGCATGAAATCTATAACCTCTTTCCTTTTAAGGGATAGGGTAAGTTATTGATCTTGGACTTTTAGAAAGAGTAGAATATGGAAATCAAAAAACACTTTGGTGTCTATGGCGTTTGCTATGAGAATGGGAAATTGCTTTGCATTGAAAAAACAAGAGGACCTTATCAAAATCGTTTTGATCTACCGGGTGGTAGTCAGGAACTCGGTGAGGGGTTGACGGAAACCCTCAAGAGAGAAGTTCTGGAAGAGACGGGCTATACGCTTAGCTGTTATTCAAATCCTAGGATTTATGACGTGCTGGTTCAAGAAGAGGGGGAAGACTTCGCTGTACATCATATCATGGCCTTTTATGATATCGTACTCGATTTCGAAAACTCTCAAAAATCCCTTCCTCATGAAGTTCATGATGGAAGCAATGATTCAGCAAAGGCAGTTTGGGTCCCTATTGAGCAGATGACCCAAGAAAATGCTTCGCCCTTAGTATTGAAGGTAAAGGCAGAGTTACGAGGATTTCCAGAATTGGAAATGACAAGATATAGAAATTGGAAGGTGAAGAAAGGAAGCTAAACAAATGACACCTCAAGAAATGTGGAATGCCTACAAGAAAATCAACCCCTCTATCGGAGATGAAATCGATGCTTGGGCTTTTGGAGTGGAAGCCGACCTCTTAGCAGACTTGGTTCTAAGAGGCGAAAAAACAGCAACAGCCTCCGCTTACGACCTCTACGCACTAGAGGACGAACCCCTTCCTCAAGAAGGAAGCTTTGATGTTATTTTAGATAGTCGGAATCAGGCTGTCTGCATTGTCGAAATTACCAAGGTTTCTGTTGAGCCTTTTCGACAAGTGTCTGCTGACCATGCCTATAAGGAAGGTGAAGGAGACAAATCTCTGGCCTACTGGCGTCAGGTTCATGAAGATTTTTTCAAAGACTGCTTTGGAGAAGCAGGTCTGACGTTTACACCTGACAGCAAGGTTGTTTTAGAAGAATTTCGCAAGGTTTATCCGTTATAGAACACGCTCTCCTTTTAGGAGAGTTTTTTGATCTGGATCTTATTTTCCAAAAGGGCTAAAAAATGGTATAATGTAAGCGATATTGTACAGAAAAGAGAAATGTTATGCCAAATTATGCCATTATTTTAGCAGCGGGGAAAGGTACCCGTATGAAATCAGATCTGCCCAAGGTTCTTCATAAGGTTGCAGGGATCTCTATGTTGGAGCATGTCTTCCGTAGTGTTGGAGCCATCTCACCTGAAAAGACTGTAACAGTTGTGGGCCACAAGGCGGAATTGGTAGAGCAAGTCTTAGCGGGACAAACAGAGTTTGTCAAACAAACCGAACAATTGGGAACTGGCCATGCGGTTATGATGGCAGAGCCAGTCTTGAAAGGCCTTGAAGGGCATACCCTCGTCATTGCAGGAGACACTCCTTTGATTACGGGTGACAGTCTCAAACACTTGATCGACTTCCATATTAACCACAAGAATGTGGCAACGATATTGACAGCAGAAGCAGCCAATCCATTTGGCTATGGCCGGATTGTTCGTAATGACAATGCGGAAGTACTTCGCATCGTCGAGCAAAAAGATGCGACAGATTTTGAAAAACAAATCAAAGAAATCAATACAGGGACTTATGTCTTTGACAATGCCCGCCTTTTTGAAGCTTTGAAGAATATCAATACCAACAATGCCCAAGGTGAATACTATATCACAGATGTGATTGGGATCTTCCGAGAAGCAGGAGAGAAAGTTGGAGCCTATACGCTCAAAGACTTTGATGAAAGTCTTGGGGTTAACGACCGAGTAGCCCTTGCGACAGCAGAAGGCATCATGCGTCGTCGCATTAACCAAGCTCATATGGTCAATGGAGTGAGCTTTGTCAATCCTGATGCGGCCTATATCGATATCGATGTTGAGATCGCACCAGAAGTGCAAATTGAAGCCAATGTTACCCTAAAAGGGCACACAAAAATTGGGGCTGAAACCGTCTTAACCAATGGAACCTATATTGTGGATAGTGAAATCGGTGCGGGTGCCGTTATTACTAACTCTATGATTGAAGAAAGCACAGTAGCCGATGGCGTGACAGTAGGACCATACGCTCATATTCGTCCTGGTTCTAGCCTGGCCAAAGATGTCCATATCGGGAACTTTGTCGAAGTCAAAGGTTCATCTATTGGCGAAAATACCAAAGCGGGTCATCTGACCTACATTGGCAACTGCCAAGTTGGTAGCAACGTCAACTTTGGTGCAGGAACCATCACCGTCAACTATGATGGGAAAAATAAATACAAGACCCTTATTGGCAACAATGTCTTTGTCGGTTCAAATTCGACCATCATTGCACCAGTTGAGCTCGGGGATAATTCCCTAGTAGGTGCTGGATCCACCATTACAAAGGATGTGCCAGCGGATGCGATTGCGATTGGCCGTGGCCGTCAAGTCAATAAGGATGAGTACGCGACTCGCCTTCCTCATCATCCTAAAAATAAATAGGAGATTTTCATGCAATTTGAAGAAAAAACCCTTGAGCGCAAGGAGATTTATCAAGGCCCGATTTTCCAAGTAGTCACAGATCAAGTAGAACTACCTGACGGGAAAGGTCAAGCGCAGCGTGATTTGATTTTTCATAATGGAGCAGTAGCGGTTTTACCGATCACAGATGAGGGCAAGACCATTTTGGTCAAGCAGTACCGCAAGGCGATCGAGAGGACTTCTGTAGAGATCCCAGCAGGGAAGTTGGAAAAGGGTGAAAATGCGGAGCCTCAAGCAGCTGCTCTGCGTGAATTGGAAGAAGAAATTGGTTACTCAGGGAATCTAGAGTTGTTGTATGATTTTTATTCAGCCATTGGATTTTGTAATGAGCGGATTAAACTCTATCTTGCAACCAACTTGAAAAAAGTGGAAAATCCTCGCCCTCAAGATGAAGATGAGACCTTAGAGCTGCTAGAAGTGACCTTGAAGGAGGCTAAAGACTTGATCCAAGCTGGCGAAATCTGTGATGCCAAGACCATCATGGCGATCCAATACTGGGACTTAATCAATAAATAGAGGAGGATCCGATGGGAAAACCTTTATTAACCGATGAAATGATTGAACGAGCGAGGCGAGGTGAGGACATTTCGAGTCCTAAAATGGTCGATGCTGAAGAGACGAAGATTATTCGGACAGACCACAGGGGATTTGGCTACGAACGTCCTATGAGAGAAAGCCGTATGGAGCGCCCGCAGGAGAGCTATTCACAGGATACCTTGCAGATCCAAGTGGAGCCCACTGTGACCAAGAGTCGTCGCATTGAAGAGCGCAAACAAAGTGTGGTCCAATCCAAACTCAATAAGATTTTGTTTTGGATCATTGTGCTCCTCATTGTTTTGATCATTGCTATTTGGCGTCTGTAAGGTCGTCACAAGGAGAGAATGGATATGAAAATTGGAATTATCGCAGCCATGCCCCAGGAGTTAAAGATTCTGGTTGAAGCCCTTGAAAATGGGGAAAAACATCTGCGTCTTGGAAAAGTCTACTATACAGGATCGATTGGTCGGCATGAAGTCGTTTTGGTTGAAAGTGGCATCGGGAAAGTCATGTCTGCCATGAGTGTAGCGGTTCTAGCCAATGATTTCAAAGTGGAAGCCATTATCAATACCGGATCTGCAGGAGCAGTCGCACCGGGAATGGCTGTTGGGGATATTGTCCTTGCCGACAAACTTGCCTATCATGATGTGGATGTGACAGCCTTTGGCTACAAGTATGGTCAAATGGCAGGTCAACCACTTTACTTTGAATCCAGTCGCTATTTCGTATCAGAAATGAAAAAAGTTCTGGAAGAAGAAGCTACAACCACACATGTGGGCCTGATTACAACAGGAGATAGCTTTATCGCGAGTGAAGAAAAAGTTGCAGCGATTCGGGAGCAGTTTCCAGAAGTATTGGCAGTTGAGATGGAAGGGGCAGCCATTGCCCAAGCCGCTCATGCAGCTGGACGTCCCTTCATGGTCATTCGGGCTATGAGTGATACAGCAGATCACGCAGCCAATCTCTCTTTTGATGAATTTATCGTAGAGGCTGGCGAACGCTCTGCTCAAACCCTGATTACGTTCTTGAAGAGATTGGTATAAAACAAACAATAGATAGAAGTGGGATTGGATGAATTTTTTTACAATTCATTTTGTCCCTCTTCTTTTTTTGAAGCCGATTCTTCCAGAAATAGAGTACTTTCATGCTATAATAAAGACAAGTGATGTAAAGGAGAGAATATGGTTTTATCAAAGAAACGGGCACGTCATGTGATCGAAGAAATTATCGCCCTTTTTCCAGATGCTAAACCGAGTCTGGATTTTCGTAATCATTTTGAATTATTAGTGGCAGTCATGCTCTCTGCTCAGACGACTGATGCGGCTGTTAACAAAGCGACACCAGGTTTGTTTGTGGCTTTTCCAACCCCTCAAGCTATGGCAGCAGCCAGTGAAGCCGATATCGCCAAGCATATTTCTAAATTAGGTCTCTATCGAAATAAGGCCAAATTTCTCAAAAAATGTGCCCAACAATTGCTAGACAACTTTGATGGGCAGGTGCCTCAGACTCGTGAAGAGTTAGAAAGCCTGGCAGGAGTAGGACGTAAGACAGCAAATGTCGTCATGAGTGTAGGATTTGGGATTCCAGCCTTTGCTGTCGATACCCATGTGGAGCGGATCTGCAAGCACCATGACATTGTCAAGAAATCAGCGACGCCCTTGGAAGTGGAAAAGCGAGTCATGGATGTTCTACCAAAAAGCGAATGGCTAGCAGCCCATCAAGCCATGATTTACTTTGGACGGGCTATCTGCCATCCTAAAAATCCTGAATGTGATCAGTACCCACAACTCTATCATTTTGATTAGGAATCAGTTCCTCTGCTCGAAAGTGCAGAGGTTCTTTTTTGTGATGAAACGAATATTTATTAAAAGGATTGAAAAGTGATTTCTTTGTTGGATCTGGTGGTAGGTGCCTAGACTCCCCTATCCGGCTTCTTTGAGATCGATTTCAAGATGCTTTTTCTTTATATCTTATTATATTCATTCAGAAATAACGAACTTTTTTAAAATAAATTTGGTTTTTTTTAAGAAATAGTGTATAATGGTAGAAAATCTAACATAAGGAGATAGTGATGAAAGCAAAAAAACTGTTAGCTCTTGCAGGAGTTTCTGTTGCAGGTGCCTTTCTCTTAGCAGCGTGTAGCGGAGGTAGTAGCAACCAAGCAACTTACTCATTCGTTTATTCAGCAGATCCAAATACCTTGGATTACATCGCTGCAACTCGTACAACGACTTCAGATGTCACAAGTAACCTTGTAGATGGTCTTCTTGAAAATGACCAATACGGAAACTTTGTGCCAAGTCTAGCAGAAGATTGGACTGTCTCTGAAGATGGATTAACCTATACTTACAAACTTCGTAAGGATGCCAAATGGTATACGAGTGAGGGTGAGGAATATGGTGATGTATCGGCTCAAGACTTTGTTACAGGGATCAAACACGCGGTTGAGTCAAAATCAGAAGGTCTCTTCTTGATTCAAAATTCGATCAAAGGTTTGGATGCCTACGTAAAAGGGGAAACCAAAGACTTTAACACGGTTGGAGTCAAAGCTTTAGATGACCACACCATCCAATATACCTTGGTCCGTCCAGAAAGCTTCTGGAACTCCAAAACAACTTCAGGTGTTCTTTTCCCAGTTAATGCTAAGTTCTTGGAATCTCAAGGAAAAGATTTTGGTTCTTTGAAACCTAGCAGCATCTTATACAATGGTCCATATTACTTGAAATCATTGACTTCAAAATCTGAGATTGAATTGGTCAAGAACAAAGACTATTGCGATGCGAAAAATGTTCATATCGACAATGTCAAATTGACCTTTAATGATGGATCAAACCCAGATGCAATCATTAAAAACTTTGAAAAAGGTCAATACTCCTTTGCATCTGTTATGCCAAACAGTTCGACGTATAAGAGCGTCAAGAAAAACTTTGGCGACAACATTGTCTACGGCTTGCAATTGGGAACATCTTACTACCTTGGATTCAACTTGGACCGTCAAAAGTATGACCACACTGCCAAAACAACGGATGAACAAAAAGCTTCTACTAAGAAAGCAATCTTGAACAAGGACTTCCGTCAAGCGGTGAACTTTGCCTTTGACCGCAAATCTTATGCGGCACAAGTATCAGGAACTGATGCGGCTGAAAATACCCTTCGTAGCACCTTGGTGCCACCAACTTATGTCCAAGTCAATGGAGAAGATTTTGGTAAGGTCGTTGAAAAACAATTGGTTACCTATGGGGATCAATGGAAGGGTGTGAGCCTGGAGGATGGGCAAACAAGCCTTTACAACCCGGAAAAAGCCAAAGCTTCATTTGCGAAAGCCAAAGCTGAATTGCAAAAACAAGGAGTTCAATTCCCGATTCATTTGGACTACATTGTCAGCCAAGTGGACAACAGCATGGTCCAACAAGCTAGCTCCTTCAAACAATCTGTAGAGTCAGCGCTTGGTGCAGACAATGTCGTTGTGGACCTTCAAAAGGTATCGGATGATGATTTCCAAAATATCACCTACTTCAGCGATACAGCGGCTGCGAGAGATTACGATATCTCAGGCGGTGGTTGGGCTCCTGACTACCAAGACCCATCGACTTACCTCGAAAGTATCAGCCCAGTAAATGGTTCTGTCTTCTACTATCTTGGTATTGATGCAGGTTCAAACAATCCAGCCATTGCAACAGTTGGTCTGGATCAATATGCGAACATGTTGAAAGACGCCGATGCTGAATTGTTGGATCAAGCAAAACGCTATGAAAAATATGCAGCAGCGCAAGCTTGGTTGACAGATAGCTCGATTACGCTTCCAACTGTTTCAAATGGTGGCTCTCCAATGCTTCAACGGACCGTACCATACAGCCGTGCTGCTTCATGGGTTGGTACTAAAGGAACAGGATCATTCTATAAATACCTTGAAATGTCTAAAGATGTTGTCACAACAAAAGACTTTAACAAGGCCAAAGAAGAATGGTTGAAGAAAAAAGCCGAATCCAATAAAAAAGCTCAAGAAGAACTCAAAGATCATATTGAGAAGAAAAAATAAGATTGATCTTTCATTGAAGATGAGCAAAAAAAGTCGGACCCTTTAGATGGGGTCCGGCTTTTTTGCGCTGTCTAAAGAGAAGTGTAAACTATCATTAGTTAGGAACAAACTTTTAAATAGGCATTTTTTTCTGTATAATAAAAGAATTAATGTTTGTTAGTAGAGGTGTACCATGATAGTAGGAATAGATTTAGGAACAACAAATTCATTAGCTGGTATTTTTCGAAATGGGAAAGTGGAATTGGTTCCAAATGTTTTTGGTGATTACCTAACCCCTTCTGTGGTTGGACTAGATGATGACGGAGAAGTGATTGTTGGTAAGCTGGCCAAAGAACGACTTGTGACAAATCCAGATCAGACGGTAGCGCAATTTAAACGTTTTATGGGGACGAAGCATCCCATTCAGCTAGGAGTTCGGACCTATCAAGCAGAAGAATTGAGCTCTTTTGTGATTCGCAAATTAATTGAAGATACGGAACGCTATACAGGTGAGAAAGTTGAAGAAATTATTGTTAGTGTTCCAGCTTATTTCAATGATGCCCAGCGCTATGCGACTAAACTAGCTGGACAATTCGCAGGTGTAAAGATCGAACGGATTATCAATGAACCATCTGCAGCCTCATTGGCTCAAAAGATAGGAAACAATATGGAAGATCAGGCCTTCATTGTTGTAGACTTTGGGGGTGGTACCTTGGATATTTCTGTAGTTGAATCTTTTGATAATGTTGTGGAAATTCTTGCGATTGCGGGTGATAACCGTCTGGGTGGAGAAGATTTTACTGCTGTCATTGCCCAAGAATTTTTGACAGTAAACGGCTTTAAAAAAGACTTTATTTCAAATGAGTTCTATTATAAAGTGCTGGTCGAATCTGAAAAAGCGAAACTCCGATTGAATGCCCAGGATGAAGTGCAATTATCAGTTGCTGACAAGGACACTCAGTATGAGATGACTCTTAGCTATAAGCGATTTTATGAAATCAGTCAACCTCTGCTAGCAAGAGTAAAGGCAGTTTTAGACCGAGCTCTTTTTGATGCGAATCATTCTCATGTAGATGCAGAAAATTTTGTCTTGGTCGGAGGGACCTCTAAGCTCCGTTTGGTGCAAGAATTTTTATCCTTTTGTATTGGACAAGTGGTCAGCACAGCAGATGATCCAGATTTGATGATTGCTAAAGGTTGTGCATTAGTGGCTGGTATAAAGGAACGCCAAGGAGAAGTCCGAGATCTCTTATTGTCTGATATTTGTCCATTTTCTTTAGGAGTCGAAGTTGTTGGTGATAAATACTCACCGATTATCGAACGGAACTCAAGTCTTCCTTCTTCTCGTGTGGAACGCTATTATGCCCATAGCCTTGGACAGACCCAACTTCGGTTTAATATCTATCAAGGTGAGCGGATGAGAGCATCAGAAAATTTGTTACTGGGAAGCTTAGTGGTTGATGTTCCTGAAAACTACCGAGATTATGAAGCAGCGGATGTTCGATTCACTTACGACCTAAATGGAATTCTAGATGTCGAGGTGACGGTTCTTTCTACTGGCCAAGTCTCTAGTAAAATCATTTTGCAAGATAGTATCAACTTGTCTGAGGAGGAAATTGCCAAGAAAAAAGCTGAGTTGGAAAAATATAAGATCAATGTACAGGAAACAGAGGTTTATCGCTACCTCGTAGAACGAGCGGATCGTTTGTATAGCATGATGTTAGGGGAAGAACGGGAGAATTTAATGGAAAGAACCCGCTTCTTTGAGAAAGAAGTCGCAAAAGCGTCACTGCCACATCTACCAAAGCTCTATGATGAATTTTCAGCTTATTTAGATCGGTTGGAAAGAGGCGATAGAGGCTACTACGAAAGATAAAGGAATGACATGAATTGAATATTTGGGACATATTAGGAATTGAACCGACCAATAATGTAAAAGAGATTCGAAAACGTTATGCAGAATTGGTCAGAGAGTACCATCCTGAGGAGCATCCAGAAGAATACCAACAAATTATGGAAGCCTATCAGCTTGCCATGGCTTATGCGAGAAAATCAAAAGCATCGCGCTCTTCTGAAGAAGTGATTGAAAAGCCAGGAAAGAAGGACAGCAGATTTGAAAAAGAAGGTGTTTTACCATTTGACGAGCTTGCTGCATCTAAAACATTTCAAACGAAAGTAGAAGAACAGAGGGAGCTAGCTAGTTCATTAGACTTTTCTTCGCTCTTTTTTGAAAAGCAAGAGGATCCAGAGGAATCTTCAAAAGCATCGTCAACCTCGGAACTTGATTTTAATGCATATAAACAGTTTGATCGATCAGTCATAGAGGAAGAACTAGAGGAATTGCTTCAACTGGATGTGTCTGATCTCGAACTTTTACGGGAATGGAAAGAGTTTTTCAACCGTTATCGATCCTTACCTTATCTCTTGATTCAGTTGCTGGACGAATTGGACGTCTATGCAATTGTGAATCCGAAAGTAGTCCATTTTTTAATCAATCAATTGAGTTCTTTTAGTTTGGCACAGAAAGAACAGTTTTATCTGACTAAACTGAAGATGTGGTATCTGATTTTAACAGACTTAAAACTAGATGCTGAAGTGGTCAAAAAAAGAAGAGAAACCATTGAAGAATGGATGAAATTTTCAAGGCTGTTGTCACAGTTTTTGGCAACAGAATCCTTAATCAATGATCCGGATAAGTGGAAGGAATTGTATACCTTACCTTATTTGAAGTTAGATACCTTTGCACAAATTAGTCAGCATTATCATAAAATTTCAAATGCAGAAGCATTGAAAAGCATGCTAGAACCGTTTGAATCCTCAGTTTTAGGTTATGAGTGGATGACAGAGGATATGGAGCAGACATTAAGCGAAATGTGGGACTACTATCTTCAATTGCGTTATCCGAATAGTTCAAAAACGTTACAGAAAAGAAAAAAAGAAGAGGTTGGACAGCAGGCACTGCTAGCCCTTATCTTACTCTTTATGAGTGCCTTGTCTTATGGGATGAGCATTGTGACAAGGGTTGAAAAACCATGGCTGCAAATTTCTTTCCTTACCTTTTTCTACTGTATCCGTTCTGTTTGGTTGACATACTATTCAAGAAGGAGTCCAAAAATCAAAGAGACTGGATTGGTCAATCTTTGGAGTCAATTTCGTTATTTTGTGTATCTCCTAATTGCTATTTTGATTCTTCCGACATTTTTATCTCCCTTTGTCTTGGTTATTTATTATGGATGGCTCAATTCTGGACCCGTACAGTCTGTCGGTACAAAATGGAAACAGCATCTAGATTTCTCCATTCCAATATCAGTAGCGGTCTTGGCTTTCCTCTTTAGTAGTTTGGCTAATCTAACACCAGATGTCTTTGTCAATCTAATGATTTGTTTTTGGATGGGATTTATTGTTTTGGTTTTCCGGTTTGTATTTATACCAGTGACAGAAAAATCGTACCAGCCACTACCAAATCGATTTATCGGCCATTATCTCTTGCCAATGGTGACGGGCTTTGGACTAGCATATGGCATCAACCACTGGATAAACTGGCTTCATTTAACAGCTACTTTTGACCAACAGTTTTATATTATGAGTATTTTCTTGCTTTTAAATGCCTTTTTACTGGGAGATATCTCTGTTCAAAAACGATCTTATTATCAAGTAGCCCTTCTCTTTGAACCCTTCATTTTTCAACTATTCATAGTGATTAAACATTTTATCCTTGTTTATCATTTTGAGTTGAATCCAGAGGAAGTGATGTCTATTGGAGACAATCTAGTGGGGGGATGGATTCTCTTTTACTTACTGGAAGTCTTTTTACTCGCTAGATTCCGTACGGTTTATCGTGCCATGAACCAATAAAAAAACGAAGTTGAGGACTTCGTTTCAGATTGAAGACAAAATCATATAAAAAACTTTCCTTAGGTGAGTACGGACGTCAGCGAACTTCTTCGAAGTTCCATGACTAATTATTGAGCCTAGGGTCTCAATAATTCCGAGTGCCTGAAACGTTATTGTTTCAGGCACTTTTCTCACAGCGGAAAGTTTCGGTATTTTCTTGAATCGATTTAAAAAATGGAACTCATTTTTGTTTTTTTGCAGAATCGCTTAACTTATTTTACTTTAAAATAGTTTGTCTACATTTTAAAACGAAGTCGAGGACTTCGTTTTTTTAGGACCAGATGGCAGTAGCTATTTCTATTCGCTAAATCTTAAAAAATAGCCATCTGGATCTAAAACTGCAAATTCATGAGGATAAATATAATGGTCGTCAACACGAAATTTTCTTTTGGTCAATGGGCGATGAATAGGATAGTTGGCTTCTAACAATTTCTGATAGAGCCTAGGGACATCCTCTATCCCAAAGGAGATATTGACTCCACTACCAAATGGGTAGGTTAGTTCAGCTAATTCATCCTTTGTTCCCTCCTCTAGCATGAGCTGGCAATCTTCAAGAGACAGGAAGAGAAATTTTTCTTCTAGACGCTGGTATTCGATGGTGAAACCCAGTAAATCACAGTAGAAGGAACGGGACTGTTCTATATTCGATACCATAAACTCGGGAATTACTGCATTGTAGTTCATAAAGAAAATCCTTATAATTTAATCTCCAAGACAATGGGTGTGTGGTCTTGGCGTGCGCCTGAGTCAATCATGTCTGACTTGGTAACCTTGTCTGCTACACGGTTACTTGTGAGCCAATAGTCGATTCTCCAGCCTGTATTATTGATTTTTGAGGTTTTACTGCGTTGTGCCCACCAAGTGTAACGCTCCGGCACATCACCGTGGAGGTGGCGGAAGGTATCTGTAAAGCCTGCTGCTAAAAGGTTGGTAAAGCCTGCACGTTCTTCGTCTGTGAAACCTGGTGAACGACGGTTGCTGGCTGGGTTGGCAAGGTCGATTTCCTTGTGGGCAACGTTGTAGTCTCCAGTAGCAAGGACAGGTTTTTCTTTGTCTAAGTCAGCCAAATATTCAGCATATTTGACATCCCAGACTTGACGTTCTGCTAAACGTTTGAGGCCATCACCGGCATTAGGAGTATAGACTTGTGTTACAAAGAAGCCATCAAATTCCAGGGTAATGATCCGGCCTTCCAAATCCATGGTTGAAGGAGCTCCAATTTCAGGGAAAGTCACAACGGGTGTGAGCTCTTTTTTATAGAGGAACATGGTTCCAGCGTAGCCTTTACGAGCCGGTTCTTGAGAAGAGCGCCAGGTGTTTTCGTAGCCAGGGAAGAGCTCCTCAAGGATTTCGAGGTGTTTTTTAGTAGGACCTTTGGCGGATAACTTGGTTTCTTGAATGGCAATGATATCCGCATCCTCAGCAACCAAGGTTTGGAGGACTTCTTGAGAAAGTTTAGCGCGTGCTGAATCACTGGTTAATGCAGCATTAAGCGAGTCGATATTCCATGAAATGAGTTTCATTGTGTTTCCTTTTCTTGACATGATGGATAATTTTATTATAACAAAAATTTAATGATTTTCTGATTAGAATGCCTTGAATTCTCTCCTGAAATACATTATAATAGCTTGAATTCATTTGGAGAAAGGGAGTTCATTATGAAATTTTACTCTTATGACTATGTATTGAGTCAGATTAGTCAGCAAAATTGGGTGACCATTGTGATCTCTGGTTTGCTCATTCTACTGACTGGTTTTTTTGCGGTGAAAGCCTATCGGGATAAGCACGATAGCAAATTCCGGGAATTATCCATTATTTCCATTTTGACTCTGGTTGCAGTGGTCTTGATCGGCATCAGCAATTTCCAAAATAGCCAAAGTAATAATGACCAGTTCCAACGCTCACTCCATTTTATTGAGGTCATCTCAAAGGAGTTGGATGTCAAAAAAGAAGATGTCTATGTCAATACTTCAGCAGCCACAGATGGGGCGATCCTGAAGGTTGGAGAGGTTTATTACCGAGCTATCGCAGGATCTGACCCAGATAGCTACCTATTAGAAAAGATGGATCTGTATAAAACAGACGTGGAACTTGTGGAGGTGAACAAATGACAGTAGATTTTTTAGCCATTTTGATTAAATTAGCTCTCGGCTTGATTTCCTTGGTATTTGTAATCAATGTGACCGGGAAAGGAAACTTAGCACCAAGTTCTGCAGTAGACCAGATACAGAACTTTGTTCTGGGGGGAATTATTGGTGGGGTGATTTACAATAGCTCCATTACCATTCTTCAATACATTGTGATTCTCTTGATGTGGACTATTTTGATCTTGCTCCTAAAATGGCTCAATACCAATGTCCGTTTTATGAAGCACTTGATCGATGGCAAACCAACTGTCATTATCAAAGATGGGAAGCTTGATCCGGAAGCTTGCCGATCCAAGGGACTTTCTGCTTCAGACGTTGCCTTGAAATTGCGTTCACAAGGAATTTTCCAATTAAAGGGAGTGAAACGAGCTGTCATTGAACAAAACGGTCAAATGATCGTTGTCCGTGCGGGGGATGAAAATCCTAAATACCCGATCATTACTGATGGTGTGGTTCAGCTTGAAATTTTGGAAACAATTGGGAAAAGTGAAGAGTGGTTGCTGGCTGAATTGGAAAAAGAAGGCTATGACAACGTTTTGGATATTTTCATTGCTGAGTATGACAAAGGAAAAATCAATGTTGTGACTTATTAGAAAAAAAGATTGGGCGAGCATGTCCAATCTCAAATTGAAGACAAAATAGTCTTAAAAACTTTCCTTGGTGAGTACGGACGTCAGCGAACTTCTACGAAGTTCCATGACTTAGTTTTGAACCTAAAGTTTCAAAACTCCCGAGTTCCTGAAACAATTGTGTTTCAGGAACTTTTCTCACGGCGGAAAGTTTCGACATATGCTTGAATAAGCTTAAAAATTAAAAATCAATATTTTTTCAACCACCTCACATAAGGTTGTACATGTAAAAAAGTTTGTGTTAATTTCAAGATTGGGCGAGCAGGTCCAATCTTTTTTCTTCATAAAATTCCAGGAAAGGTCCCTTCCTTTTCTTGAGATACTCTTGGAAAAATAGTAAAATGGAAGGTAAGTGTTGATTAGAAAAGAAGGATAGAACATTTCATGAAGAAGAAAATACGGAAGTTTGAGAATCATTCGATAACACGCAGACTCTATCTGCTGTTTAGTTTGATTTGCCTTCTTTTTTTGGTTCTGATTGCCCGACTTGGCTATATGCAGATCTCTCACCAAGCCTACTATACGGATAAATTGGCAAAAGCTACGAAAAAGACGGTCAAACAAGGAAGTGTGCGAGGGCAAATCTATGATGCTTCTGGTAAGCCCTTGGTGGAAAATGTGGGAAAACAAGTCCTGACCTTTACGCGCGATCGTAAAATGACGGCACAAGAAATGCGAGAGACAGCTGGGAAACTCTTACAGTATGTCGACGTAGAAAATCCTCAAGTGACTGAACGACAAGAAGTGGATTACTATCTAGCTAATACCAAGGTCTACCAAGAGGTCGTGGAACACCTACCTGAGAAAAAGAAATTTGATACCGATGGCAACCGCCTGCCGGAAGCCAAGATTTATCAAGCAGCAGTGGATAGTATTGATCCTTCAAAGCTCGGCTATACAGATGATGAGAAAAAGATTATTTATCTCTATAGCCAGATGAATGCGGTAGAGAATTTTGCGACGGGGATCATTACGACACAGGCACTAGGAGCTGAGCAGATTGCGACCATCGCAGCGGACAGTCAGGACCTTCCGGGGATTGCTATCACGACTAGCTGGGACCGCAAGGTTTTGGACACTCCTTTAGCTTCTATAATTGGAAACGTATCGACCGAGCAGGCGGGGCTTCCAGCAGAAGAGGTTGAGGACTATGTCAAAAAAGGTTATGCTCTCAATGACCGGGTTGGTACGTCTTATCTCGAAAAGGAATACGAAAACGTCCTTCAAGGCAAACGCAGTGAAAAAGAAATTCTCCTAGATAAAAATGGCAACATGGAGAAAGTGGTCGATGTTTCAAAAGGGGCCAAAGGAGAAAACCTCAAGCTCTCGATTGATTTAGATTTCCAAAAAGGAGTGGAAGATATCCTTCGCTCCGCCTTTAGCGCAGAGTTGCAAGCTGGAAATGCGACCTACTCCGAAGGTGTCTATGCCGTAGCTCTGGAACCCGATACAGGGAAGGTCCTTGCTATGGCAGGGATTAAACACCAGGCTGGTAGTCAAGATCTATCAGCAGATGCGTTGGGAACAGTCACCAACGTCTTCGTCCCAGGATCTGTGGTCAAAGGAGCGACCTTGACTTCTGGATGGGAAAATGGAGCCATTTCTGGGAATCAGGTTCTGACCGATCAGCCGATTGTTTTTGCAGGATCAACGCCGATTAACTCTTGGTTTACCCAATATGGCAGTCGCTCCATCAATGCAGTAGAAGCTTTGGAATACTCTTCCAATACCTACATGGTTCAAATTGCTCTTAAGATGATGGGGCAACCCTACACTCCAAATATGACCTTACAAGTAGATCAAGTGGACCCTGCTATGAAAAAACTCCGTTCTACTTTTGCAGAGTATGGTCTTGGAACATCAACGGGGATTGACCTTCCCAATGAATCGACTGGTTTTATTCCAAAAGACTACACAGTCGGCAATTATTTGACCAATGCCTTTGGCCAGTTTGACAACTATACACCGATGCAATTGGCCCAGTATGCGGCAACCGTTGCAAATGATGGGAAGAGGGTGAGTCCTCATGTCGTCGAAGGCATCTATGACAATAATGATCAAGGGGGCCTTGGTCAGTTGAAAAAAGCGATCGAAACCAAGGAGCTCAATCAGGTCCATATCTCAGCGGAGGACATGGCCTTGATCAAGCAAGGGTTCTATCAGGTTGCGAATGGTACGAGTGGGTTGACGACAGGGAAAACTGTTGGTCAAGGTGCCAGTGTCTCCATTAGTGCCAAGACAGGTACGGCCGAAACCACAGTCGATGGAGGCAAACAAGCCATTAATACCAATGTGGTGGCTTATGCACCGTCAAACAATCCAAAGATTGCAGTAGCAGTGGTTTTTCCACATAATACCAATCTACAAGCGACGGTCAGTCATTCCATTACGCGCGACATTATTAATTTATACAATCAGAAACACCCCATGAATTAGAGAGGAAACTATGCTTTATCCAGCACCTATTGCAAAATTAATTGACAGCTATTCGAAGTTGCCAGGAATTGGGATCAAAACAGCGACTCGTCTGGCTTTTTACACCATTGGTATGTCAGATGATGATGTCAATGAATTTGCCAAGAACTTACTGAATGCCAAGCGTGAGCTAGGGTATTGCAGTATTTGTGGCAATTTAACCGATGAAGAAACCTGCGAGATTTGTCGAGATGAAACGCGGGATCCATCTCTTCTTCTTGTTGTAGAAGATAGCCGGGATGTCTCTGCTATGGAAAATATCCAGGAATACCACGGTCGCTATCATGTCTTGCATGGCTTGATCTCACCCATGAATGGCGTGGGACCCGATGATATCAATCTCAAGAGTTTGCTCAGTCGCTTGATGGATGGAACAGTTACTGAGGTCATTGTTGCGACCAATGCGACGGCAGACGGGGAAGCGACATCTATGTATATCTCACGCGTCCTCAAACCTGCAGGCATCAAAGTGACCCGTTTGGCACGGGGTCTAGCAGTTGGAGCCGATATCGAGTATGCGGACGAAGTGACCTTGCTTCGCGCGATCGAAAATCGAACAGAATTATAAGAGAAGTTCTTTCGAAAGGGCTATCATTGTGGTATACTATCAAGTAAGAAATCAAGGGAACAATTAGGGAGAAACTATGAGTAAACAAGACTTAATCCTGTTATATGGTGGACGTAGTGCAGAACGTGAAGTATCTGTTCTTTCAGCAGAAAGCGTGATGCGTGCGATTGATTACCAAGCATTTTCGGTTCAAACCTACTTTATTACGCAGTCAGGAGACTTCATCCAGACGCAAGCTTTTGAAGAGAAGCCAGAGGATGATGAGAAATTGATGACCAACGATACAGTGGACTGGTCTAAAAAAGTCGCACCATCAGCGATTTACAAGGAAGGAGCAGTGGTCTTTCCAGTGCTTCATGGACCAATGGGAGAAGATGGTTCCATTCAAGGCTTCTTAGAAGTCTTGAAGATGCCTTATGTCGGCTGTGGTATCCTGGCTTCTAGTGTTGCGATGGACAAGATCACGACCAAACGGGTCTTGGAGTCTGCAGGAATTCCACAAGTTCCTTATGTAGCTGTAGTGGAAGGCGATGACGTGGATGAGAAAATTGCTGCAATTGAAGCCAATCTCTCTTACCCTGTCTTTACCAAACCATCCAATATGGGCTCTAGTGTTGGGATTTCAAAATCTGAAAACCAAACAGAGCTTCGGGCTGCTCTTGAATTAGCCTTTAAATACGATAGCCGTGTTTTGGTAGAACAAGGGGTTAATGCGCGTGAGATCGAAGTTGGACTGCTTGGAAACTATGATGTGAAGAGCACCTTGCCAGGTGAAGTTGTGAAAGATGTGGCCTTCTATGATTATGATGCCAAATACATCGACAACAAAATTACCATGGCGATTCCGGCTCAATTGGACCCTGAGGTTGTGAAAATCATGCGGACCAACGCAGAAAAAGCCTTTCGTGCGATTGGTGGTCTGGGCTTGGCGCGTTGTGATTTCTTCTATACCGATAAAGGGGAGATCTTCTTAAACGAACTCAATACCATGCCAGGATTTACCCAATGGTCTATGTATCCCTTGCTTTGGGACAATATGGGACTTAACTATACAGATTTGATCACCAAGTTAGTAGAGCTTGGAAAAGAAGTCTTCCAAAAACACGAAGCGCATTTGTTGTAAGAAAAGAGAGAGTGGGAAAGAAATCGGCAATTCGTTAGAATTCGATTTCGTCGTCCCACCTCCGCACAGTTGAGTAGGGCATCTTTGGAACTTGAAAAGCGAACAACTACTTAGGAAACTTGCTTAGCAAGTCCTATCTACCACCTCAAAGCAGTGCTTTGAGCACTCAACCACTGCGTCTTGCTCGACAATCCAAAAACAATCAAGAGGCTAGGACTTCTGTCCCAGCCACTTTTTTTGTGGTCTAGAATATGGTATAATGAGAAGAATTTGATAGGAGCGTCCAAATCTTTGAGGACGTTACGGAGAACTGAGGAGTTGGATATGAATCTCACATTACATGAAGTTGCTCATCTAGTACATGCAAAAAATGATATCAGCCAATTTGAAGATGTGGCCCTCGTCAAGCCGGAATTTGACAGCCGTTTGATTGGGCCTGGAGACCTGTTTGTTCCTTTAAAGGGAGCGCGTGATGGTCATGACTTTATTGAGACTGCTTTTGAAAATGGAGCCGTAGCCACTTTTTCAGAGAAAGTGATCGAAGGCCACCCTTATATTTTGGTGGAAGATGTGCTGAGCGCTTTTCAAACACTAGCTGCAGCCTATCTTCAAAAGACAAAAGTAGATGTTTTTGCAGTAACGGGGTCAAATGGTAAAACCACCACAAAAGATATGTTGGCACAGCTTTTGTCCACCACCTACCTGACCTATAAAACACAAGGAAACTATAATAACGAAATTGGTCTTCCTTATACGGTTTTGCATATGCCAGAAGGGACAGACAAACTGGTCCTTGAAATGGGGCAAGACCATCTAGGAGATATCCATCTCTTGTCAGAACTGGCGCATCCAAAAGCTGCTATTGTCACCTTGATTGGGGAAGCCCATTTGGAATTCTTTAAAGATCGAAGTGAGATCGCAAAAGGAAAACTCCAGATTGCGGATGGCATGCCAGAAGGTGGTCTTCTGGTAGTTCCAGCTGATCCGATCGTCAATACTTACCTTCCTGAAAATCAAACAGTGGTCCGCTTTGGTCCAGACGAGGAGATTTTTATTACCGAGTTAATCGAGCGAAAGGATAGCTTAACTTTCCGAGCTAATTTCTTAGAAGAAGCGATTGATCTTCCGGTAACAGGAAAATACAATGCGACCAATGCTATGATCGCAGCTTATGTTGCCCTGCAAGAAGGAGTGAGTGAGGCTGCGATTCGTGATAGTTTTGAAACCTTGCAATTAACGCGCAACCGGACAGAATGGAAGAAGGCCAGTAACGGAGCGGATATCCTATCCGATGTCTACAATGCCAATCCAACGGCTATGCGCTTAATCTTAGAAACTTTCTCTACCATTCCTGCTAATCCAAATGGTCGAAAATTAGCCGTCCTGGCAGATATGAAAGAACTAGGGAAGCAATCTATTGATCTGCACAACCAAATGATTCTCAGCCTCTCGCCAGATGTCTTGGATACGGTTATTTTCTACGGCCAAGACATTGCGGGATTGGCTCAGTTAGCGAGTCAGATGTTCCCACTCGGACATGTCTATTATTTCAAGAAAACAGCTGAGGAAGACCAGTTTGAGGACATGGTCAAACAAGTCAAGGAAAGCTTGAAAGGGCAAGACCAAATCCTTATCAAGGGAAGCAATTCCATGAATTTGGCAAAATTGGTAGAGGAATTGGAGAATGGTAAGTAATAATGTACTGAAGGATATTCAGCGCTTGATTTCAATCACCAATACAGGCTTAGCGTTCTCAAAAGATCCATTTGATCAAGAGCGCTACCAGGATATTCGTGAAATTTTACAGGATCTTGTGAGAGAAACGACTGATCTGAATTCACAAGAATTATCGGATTTGTTTCGACCGACAAACTATTATGACACCCCCTTAATTGATGTTAGGGCTTGGATTGTCAAAGATAGAAAACTTTGTCTGGTGAAAGGTCAGGGAGAAGAGACCTGGGCTTTGCCGGGTGGTTTTGGTGAGGTTGGCTATTCTCCTAAAGAAAATATTTTAAAGGAAATCCAGGAAGAAACGGGCTATGTAGCACGTGTCAATCGCTTGTTGGCAGTATTTGATACCAATCGCTACCAATTGCAAAGCCGCCAATATGTGAAATTGGTATTTGAATGTGAATTGCTGGATGGAAGTTTTCAACAGAATCAGGAAATTTCCGATCTTGCATTTTTTGAGAGAGAGAAAATGCCTGCTCTTTCTACCAAGCGCAATACAGAAGAACAATTGAATTTCCTTTGGGAGGTTTATGATGGGAAACGAGATTTGTATTGTGATTAAAAATGATCTATAAATTAAAGGGATATAAACATGACATTTTGGGATTTATTGTTTACGAACCAAAAATCAGCCCCGCCTGAGTTTGGGCTCTGGTATTTCATTCTGCCAGCTTCTTTGTTGGTGGTTGGCTACTTTTCCATCAAATATGCACAGTCTAAAAGCTACCAACGCTTTTGGTATTGGGCACAATTGATTCAAGTTTTGACCATCAATGCTTGGTATATTCTCGCCCACATGCCTTTGACGGATAATTTACCTTTTTATCATTGTCGCTTGGCCATGCTTGCGATCCTCTTTGCTCCGAGAGGGACCTATATCAAGCAATACTTTGCCCTCTTGGGAGTTCTAGGATCCATTGCGGCCTTGGTTTATCCAGCCTTTGATCCCTTTCCATTCCCCCATATCACCGTACTCAATCTGATTTTTAGTCACTGGGCCTTGTTTGCCAATAGTTTGATTTACCTACATGATTTTTATCAGTCGGAAAAACAGGACACTTTACGAATTGTTAAGATCACATTTGGTATGAATGCAGTCATCTTTTTGGTTAATCTTTTGACCAGAGGAGATTACGGCTTCTTACGACGTCCACCAATCATTGGAGACCACGGTGCTCTCTTGAACTACCTCTTGGTCAGCATCGTGATGGTGTCTGGTATTTGCTTGGTCAACCAGCGCTACAAATACAAGATGGTTGAAGAGACTGTCGTTTCGCGTTCAGAATAGAAAAAAGAGTAGATGAGGGAAAGAAATCATGGCACTTTGGGACTTATTTTTCACTAGTCAACCAACATCCCCTCCTCAATTGGGGGTCTGGTATTTCTTATTGCCGACTTCTTTGGTAGTGGTGGGAGTTCTGTCCGTTCGATTTGCTCACTCCAAAAGCTACCAAACCTTTTGGTATTGGGGACAGTTGATCCAGTTGCTCATCATCAACTCTTGGTATTTAGCAGCTCGCTTGCCTTTTTCAGAGAGTCTTCCCTTCTATCATAGCCGGATGGCCATGTGGATTATCCTTTTGGCCCCCAAGGGAAGCTTCAAGCAATATTTTGCCCTCGTGGGAGTCTTTGGCTCCATCATGGCCTTGGTTCATCCTGTTTTTTATCCCTACCCTTTTCCTCACGTTTCCTCGATCAACAATGTCTTTGGTCACTGGGCCCTCTTGGCCAACTGCCTAATCTATCTGGTTCAATCCTACCAGGTGGAAGAAGGGGCCGTTTGGAAGATCTGTCAGATGACGTTTGGGGTCAATGCCATTATTGTTCTAGCCAACCTTGTAACGGGCGGAAACTATGGCTTTCTGCGTCGTCCTCCTGTGCTAGGAGACCATGGCCTTGTGCTCAACTTTTTCATCGTGACAGTCCTAATGACGGGGACACTGATCCTCATCAATACTATCGTTCAGTACAGTAAGAAAAGAAGAATACCTGAATCTGTTTAAATAAGGAGACTTTATGCATCATTTTTTCACTACAGAATCAACAGCACCACCAGCAATCTCAGCGCTTTGGTATAGTGTGATGGTCTTGTTAATTGTGACAGCGATCGTGATGTCACTTCGCTATTATCAGAATGAGCAATTTCGCAAATGCTTTCAATACTTACAGGGCTTCCAGTTAATTTGCTTGTATCTTTGGTATTTTTCCTACCACATTCCTTGGTCCAACAGTTTACCTTTTTATCATTGTCGCTTGGCCATGTTTGCGGTCTTGTTTTTGCCAGACAGATGGAAAAGCAAACAGTTCTTTGCCTTGATGGGAGTGAGTGGAGCCATCTTTGCTTTGGGCTATCCAGTCTTTGACCCCTACACTTTCCCTCATATTACGAGCTTTTCTTTCCTCCTCGGACATTACTGTCTCCTGATCAATTCCTTGATTTATCTCCTGAGATGGTATGATCGAAACCTCTTAAAAAATAGTCAGATTGTTCTCTATACCTTTGTTTTAGATTTATTTCTGGTTGGAGTCAATCAATTGACGGGAGGTAATTATGGTTTGATGGCCCGACCTCCGATTATGAGAGGGGATAAGATCTGGCTCAACTATCTAGTTGTATCCAGCATTTTAGCCCTTGCTTTATTACTCTTTAATCAGATCTTCATTCGTAGAAGTGAGCGGATAAAAGTGAGAAAATAACCATGATTGAAGAAGACTAGAATCTACGGATTTTGGTCTTTTTTTGCGTCCCCAAAAAGATCCATCATTGAAAAAAGTGCCTCTTTTCGCTATAATAGAAAAGATAGAGAAATTGAGGAGAGATCCGATGTAAAGATGAATTTGTAAATTTATCAGAAAATAAAAAGAGAAAGAATTAGGAATATGAACGTACAAGAAGAAATTAAAAAACGCCGTACCTTTGCCATTATCTCCCACCCGGATGCTGGTAAAACGACGATTACAGAGCAGTTGCTCTACTTTGGGGGAGAGATTCGGGAAGCCGGTACCGTAAAAGGGAAGAAAACAGGAAACTTTGCTAAGTCTGACTGGATGGATATTGAGAAGCAACGTGGGATTTCGGTAACCTCATCTGTTATGCAGTTCGACTATGATGGCAAACGGGTCAATATCCTTGATACCCCAGGGCACGAGGACTTCTCAGAAGATACTTATCGGACCTTGATGGCGGTGGACGCTGCTGTCATGGTGGTGGACTCTGCCAAGGGGATTGAGGCTCAAACTAAGAAATTGTTCGAGGTTGTGAAACACCGTGGCATTCCTGTCTTTACCTTTATGAATAAGCTAGACCGTGACGGTCGTGAGCCACTGGACCTCTTACAAGAATTGGAAGAAGTCTTGGGCATCGCCAGTTACCCAATGAACTGGCCGATTGGGATGGGGAAAGCCTTTGAGGGACTCTATGACCTCTATAACCAACGCTTGGAACTCTATAAAGGAGACGAGCGTTTTGCGAGTCTAGAAGACGGAGACAAGCTCTTTGCTAACAACCCCTTCTACGAGCAAGTAAAAGACGATATCGAACTCTTGCAAGAAGCTGGAAATGAATTCTCAGAAGAAGCCATCCTTGCAGGTGAATTGACTCCAGTCTTCTTCGGATCCGCTTTGACGAACTTTGGGGTGCAGACTTTCTTGGAAACCTTCTTGAAATTTGCTCCAGAACCACACGGACACAAGAAAACAGACGGTGAACTTGTCGATCCTTACGACAAGGATTTCTCAGGCTTTGTCTTTAAAATCCAAGCCAACATGGACCCTCGTCACCGCGACCGGATTGCCTTTGTGCGGATCGTATCTGGTGAATTTGAGCGTGGGATGAGTGTTAATCTCCCTCGAACTGGTAAGGGCGCTAAGCTATCTAACGTGACTCAATTTATGGCCGAAAGCCGTGAAAATGTCAGCAATGCTGTAGCAGGAGACATCATCGGGGTTTACGATACTGGTACTTATCAGGTTGGAGATACGCTGACAGTTGGTAAAAATAAGTTCGAATTTGAACCACTGCCAACCTTTACCCCTGAAATCTTCATGAAGGTGTCTGCCAAGAACGTTATGAAGCAAAAATCCTTCCACAAAGGGATTGAGCAATTGGTGCAAGAAGGAGCTATCCAGCTCTATACCAACTACCAAACAGGTGAATACATGTTGGGTGCCGTCGGGCAACTTCAGTTTGAAGTCTTCAAACACCGGATGGAAAATGAATACAATGCAGAAGTGGTCATGAGCCCAATGGGTAAAAAGACCGTTCGTTGGATCAAACCAGAAGACTTAGATGAGCGCATGTCTTCAAGCCGAAACATCTTGGCGAAGGACCGCTTTGACCAGCCAGTCTTCCTCTTTGAAAACGACTTTGCCCTCCGCTGGTTTGCGGACAAGTATCCAGACGTTGAGTTGGAAGAAAAGATGGGATAAGGAACGTTTTCAAAACTGATCCATAACAATAGAAATAAGAAAACGGAAGCTTATCTGTTTTCGCTTTTAAAGGAGAAATGATGGGATTACTAAGTGGTTTGATGGGCAATGCCTCTCAAAAGAATGTTGATAAAGTAGAAAGAGATCTGGAAGATATCTTGGTGCCGGGAGAGCAAGTCACACTTGCTTTTAGCTTGATTCGTGATTTAATCGTCTTTACAGAGTTTCGTTTGATCTTGGTGGATAGGCAAGGAGTAACAGGAAAGAAAACTTCCTACAAATCCCTTCCTTATCGCTCCATCTCTCGATTTTCAGTAGAAACTTCCGGTCATTTTGATTTGGATGCTGAATTAAAAATCTGGGTCTCTTCAGCAGTGGAACCTTCAGAAGTTTTACAATTCAAGAGTGACAACAGTGTCATTGAAATCCAGCAAGCATTAGCCAGTGCGGTCTTTAAATAAAAAATCATGTTGATAGAGAACAGTTGAGAAAGGAGACGGAATGTTTATCGATAAACAATTGGGTCAAGATCGGAAATGGATCAATATCGACTCGGATTTGATTGCTGAAAATTCATATCTTTATAAAAAATACGATATTGACAAAGAAACCATTGAGTACGCGATGGATAAGAACGAACGTGCCCATATGGATTACAATCGAGAAAACGGAACGATCACCTTTATCTACAATGTATTGGATTTAGAAAAGGACAAGGAATACTACGAAACCATCCCCATGACCTTTATCGTTCAAGATACGCGACTCGTGACCATCAGTAACCAGGACAATGCCTATATCATTGAACAAATGGTTCGTTATTTGGAAAGCCATGAGGAGCTGTCGATCTATAAGTTGCTTTTTGCAGGTCTTGAAATGATCAGTAATGCTTATTATCCGATTATTGATCGCTTAGATAAGCACAAAGATGAACTCAATCGTTTGCTTCGAAAGACAACGACGACAAAGAATCTTTATGCCCTGTCTGACCTTGAGACCGGTATGGTCTATCTGGTCGCGGCAGCCAAGCAAAATCGGATGTTGCTAGAACATATCAAAGCACATGTCATTTATCGCAGGATGAATGATGTTGAAAAAGAGCAGTTTGATGATGCCATGATCGAAGCGCGTCAGTTGGTTTCAATGACCGAGTTGATTTCCAATGTCTTACAGCAGTTGTCTGGATCATACAACAATATCCTAAACAACAACTTGAATGACAACTTGACAACCCTAACCATCTTTGAAGCCTTGTTGGCGGTCTTAGCCGTTATCACCGGTTTCTTCGGAATGAATATCCCTCTTCCTATGACAGAGGATCCCAATGCTTGGATCTATGTATCCCTATGTAGCTTTATATTATGGCTCATTTTGGCAAAGGTCATGCGTTGGATTGTGAAAAAAAGATAAAAAAAAGAGGCTTGGAGAAATCCGAGCCTCTTCGTATCTAGAATAATCTGAGAAATAGGAACCATCTAGACACCTGCCCTCCTCTCCAAAGAAGGGGCAGTGTGAATAGTTCATCGACTGTACAAAATCTTCTTGGAAATAGTAGGAGTAGATTTAATAGTACTGAGTGGTTCTAAATAAATCAGAACTTAGAATAAATCGTTGAATCAGATAAAATGATCCTATTTCTTTATACAGAAATATTTTAGATACTAACTGTATTATACATATTTATTTGTAAAAACGCAAGATAAGAGTTACCAAAAAATAAAAGTTTTCCGATTTTTTTATACTCCAATGATGAAGTATATAAAATGGTCGCAAGAAGAAAACCAGTCCTGGCTAGGATTTGCGTCACTTTTCTGATTTCAAGCGATCCAGGATTTTTTCCTAAAAAATAAAATTAATCTCCTTTGACTATCATTTGCCTCTTCATTATGTTATACTAGATAAGTTGCAAACTTGTATGAGAGAAATGGTGGGGAGACTGAACAGATGGAAGGCTTCTGTTCGAAAGAAGACTCCCGCAAATAGGATCATGTTGCCTATTTGTTTGAAAAAACGATTCTAGTCAACAACATCCGTTAGGACGCAAAACATTTTTCTCTAAAGAAAATGTAGTCTTAAACAGACGGACTAGTTTTTCTTTAGATGAGTCTTGCGACAGGTAACCGGGAAGATGACTTCCTATGCAATCAGTGCGTATTCGCATTGAAAGAAGTTTGATAAAGTGGCTTCGCACCACTTTTTAGAAAGAAGAAAGAATTGAAATTCAATGAATTTAACTTATCTGCTGAATTATTAGCAGAAATCGAAAAAGCTGGCTTTGTAGAAGCAAGCCCAATCCAAGAACAAACCATTCCGTTGGCTCTTGAAGGAAAAGATGTCATCGGTCAAGCGCAAACAGGGACTGGTAAAACAGCCGCTTTCGGTCTTCCAACTTTGGAGAAGATCGATGTCGATAACACAGTGATTCAAGCACTTGTCATTGCTCCGACGCGTGAATTGGCGGTTCAAAGTCAGGAAGAACTCTTCCGCTTTGGACGCAGTAAGGGTGTCAAAGTGCGCTCTGTCTATGGTGGATCAAGCATTGAAAAGCAAATTAAAGCTTTGAAGTCAGGCGCTCACATCGTTGTGGGAACACCTGGACGTTTGCTAGATTTGATCAAGCGCAAGGCCTTGAAGCTCGATCATATTGAAACCTTGATCCTGGATGAAGCAGATGAAATGCTCAACATGGGCTTCTTGGAAGATATCGAAGCCATCATTAGCCGTGTTCCAGAAACACGCCAAACCTTGCTCTTTTCAGCAACGATGCCAGAAGCCATCAAACGCATTGGTGTTCAGTTTATGAAAGAACCCGAACACGTTAAGATTGCGGCCAAAGAATTGACAACTGATTTGGTCGATCAATACTATATTCGTGTCAAAGAAGGCGAAAAATTTGATACCATGACTCGATTGATGGATGTCGAGCAACCTGAACTTGCCATCGTCTTTGGTCGGACCAAACGCCGGGTCGATGAATTGACTCGTGGCTTGAAGATTCGTGGTTTCCGGGCAGAAGGAATTCACGGAGATTTGGATCAAAACAAACGCCTCCGAGTGCTTCGTGACTTTAAAAATGGGAACTTGGACGTCTTGGTAGCAACAGACGTTGCGGCACGTGGCTTGGATATTTCAGGTGTGACCCATGTCTACAACTACGATATTCCACAAGATCCAGAAAGCTATGTTCACCGGATCGGACGGACAGGTCGTGCTGGGAAAACAGGGCAATCCATTACCTTTGTATCGCCAAATGAAATGGGCTATTTGCAAATCATTGAGAACTTGACTAAAAAGCGGATGAAGGGAATGAAACCTGCAACAGCGGAAGAAGCCTTCCAAGCGAAAAAACAAGTAGCGCTGAAGAAAATTGAGCGAGACTTTGAGGATGAAAAAATCCGAACGAACTTTGAGAAGTTTGGTAAGGATGCTCGCAAATTGGCTACAGCATTCACTCCTGAAGAATTGGCTATGTATATCTTGAGCTTGACTGTTCAAGATCCAGACAGTCTTCCAGAGGTCGAAATTGCGCGTGAAAAACCATTGCCATTTAAACCATCTGGTGGTGGCTTTGGTGGGAAAGGCAAAGGCGGCCGTGGGAATGGCCGTCGTGGAGACCAACGCCGTGACCGAAATCGCAGAGATGACCGTGAAGGTAGACGCCGTGATTTCAAACGCAAGTCAAATAAAAATAGCCGAGATTTTGAGGGCAAAGGCAACAAACGTCCTCATCGTACTTCCAATGAAAAGAAAAATGGATTTGTCATCCGCAATAAAGGGGATAAATAAGTCCGAAGGAACGGTCTAGCAATAGGCCGTTTTTTTATATGAAAAATAAAAAATACAAGGGTTAACCAGCTGTTAACCCTTGTATATTTATAAGGAGACCTAAATGATAACTGACTCTTTTAGAAAAATGTATCATGATAAGGAGCATCCAAAAAAGTCAGACAACAGAAAGAATGAATTCCTCAAATGGAATATTTCTGTTAACATGTTAAGTCTACAATTATTTCTAAGCTTTGTCAAGAATTTTTTCTTATTTTTTTAAAATTTTTGACTAGAAAAATAAAAATTGACAATCTCTTCTAAAAGGTTATAATGAATATAATAACTATACTAATTAAAAAGAGGTGTCGCCCATGGTGATTGCATTAAAAAATGATGATCTAGAAGTACAATTTAAGACATTTGGTGGGGAATTGAGCTCCATTCGAAGTAAGGAAGGCATAGAATATCTCTGGCAGGGAGATCCAGAGTATTGGTCAGGACAAGCGCCGGTTCTGTTTCCGATTTGCGGGAGTGTTCGTAATGGCCAAGTGCAGTATCATCTAAAAGATGGAGTGAAGACAGACCAGCTTCCAAGACACGGCCTCATTCGCAAGAGAGAGTTTGAACTCAAAGAACAAACAGACCATCGTCTTGTCTTTGAAATCACCTCTAACGACGAGAGCTTACAAAATTATCCCTACCATTTTCGAGTGGAAATCGATTATGAATTGAAAGGGAAAGAGATCACCATCACCTATCGCGTGCAAAATTTAGAGTCAGATCAAGTCATGCCTTATTTCATTGGAGGGCATCCAGCCTTTCGTTGTCCCCTTTTAACAGATGAAGACTATGAAGACTACGAGTTGATTTTTGAAAAAGAAGAAAGTTGTAGCGTTCCTCTCTTGTTCACAGAAACCGGTTTGGTTGATCGCCTGCAGCGGACGCCATTTTTAGACCATAGTCGTAGGCTACCTTTGCGCCATGAACTGTTTGAAAAAGACGCCATTATTTTAGATCAATTAGCCTCTAAATCTGTGCAGCTCCTCTCGAAAAAATCTGGTAAAGGTTTGGAATTTGCCTTTGCAGATTTTGAGAATCTCGTCCTTTGGTCTACCAATAACAAGGGGCCTTTCATTGCCTTAGAGCCTTGGACGGGTATTTCCACATCTGCAGAAGAGGGCGATTTCTTCGAAGATAAAAAAGGTGTGATCCAGTTGGCTCCTCAAGAAACACGGAGTCACCAGTACCGTATCACCATTTTGTAAATGAAAAACCGTTGGACTATGGAGTCCGACGGTTCTTTTTGATATAGTTTAGCTTAGCTTGGCGTGATTTCTTTTTAAAGAGAGCCTCGGCAGACATAGCAGAGGGTTTATCTGGATAGGATTCTTGGTAGAGAAGTTTAACGGGGAGGCGAGCCCGTGTGTATTTGGCACCTTTTCCAGCATTGTGCGTCTTTATGCGTTTTTCGACATCTGTGGTGTAGCCAGTGTAGAGGGAGCCATCCGCACACTCTAGGACATACATGTAAGCCTTAGTTTCCATAGTAAATCTCATGAATCTCGTCTGTATAGCTGCCGTCTTCATTGTGAATAAAGAGGGGAGGCAGAATTTTTAAACCGTCCAGTGAGCCATCCTTGATCGCCTCAATCAACAACATATTCGCCTCTTTGGTCACTTTGGGATAGACAAACTGGATCCGCTTAGGTGCAAGATTGTAACGCTTCATGGTTTCGATGATATCCAAGAAGCGATCTGGACGATGGACCATCGCTAGTCGACCATTTGATTTGAGAACCCGCTGGGCCACATGGCAAATCTCATCTAAATTGGTGGTAATTTCATGCCGAGCTAAGAGGTAGTGTTCACTCTCATTGAGATTGGAATGCTCATCCACCTTGAAATAAGGAGGATTGCAGAGGATGATATCCACCTTACTGCCCTTGATATGTTGGGGTAAATGCTTGAGGTCATCTGTGATCATGGACATTTGCTGGTTCAAGCCATTGAGAGCAATGGAGCGGGTTGCCATATCCGCTAGACGTTCCTGTATTTCGACACCAATGATCTGGGCCTCTGTACGAGTACTCGCAAAAAGTCCCACGGCCCCATTTCCAGCGCAGAGATCTACGATCAAGCCCCGCTTGGGCAATTTTGGAAAGCGCGAGAGCAGGACGCTATCCACGGAATAACTAAAGACTTCCCGATTTTGTATAATTTTCACATCACTTGAAAAGAGTTGATTGACGCGCTCGCCGTCTTTTAATTCGATATCTGTCATGGCTCTATTATAGCATGAAAAGAGGCTTGGGGAAAGATCGATAGAACATAAAAAGAGAGTGGGACAGAAATCGGTAATTCGTAAGAATTCGATTTCGTCGTCCCACCTCCGCACAGTTGAGTAGGGCTGTAAAAGCTGATGAAATCAGCGTAGTAGAGCCCACTCAACCACTGCGTCTTGCTCGACAATCCAAAAATAATTGAGAGGCTAGGACTTTTGTCCCAGCCTCTTTTTTTAATCAAATTCATATTTTTGGAGAATCGTAGTGAGGATAAAGACTCCTGTAAAGATAGCCATCAATGCCAGATAAACTGGGAAAGTAGTGGCTGTAAGGAGGGAAATCTCGATCAAGTTTTTCAACACGACCGCAGATGCGTAGAATCCTACTACAGAGAAGAGGATGAGGAGGGCCCGCCAGATATTTAGTGGCAGGCAAGCACGGATAACGGATAGGAAACCGATGGATCCAAGTAAGTAGTAGGATACAGTAGACATATCGGCTGCAGACCAACCATGGCTTGCTCCCCAAAGGCGAATGAACAAGACACTAAAGACGACCATCAAGGCGCTTGGTAAGGCTAACAGAAGGGAACGTCTCAAGAAGTGCTTTTCAACAGGTTTGATATTGCGTTCAAAGGTCAACACAAATGGTGGGAATCCTTCGACGAATTGGTCAATCAGGGTGATTTGAATAGGAATGAAAGGGAAAATCAGCAAATAGTTGACGTTAAAGAAGAGAGCACTGGCAATACAAATGATAGCCAAGAGGAAGGAATAGATCGTTTTGATAAAGAAGATTGGAGCGATTCGTCCAATGTTATTCACCACACGACGGCCTTCAAAAAGAATTTCTGGAACGTCATTAAAGTCAGAGTTCAAAAGAACAATATTGGCAATTTGACGGGTTGCGGGATCTCCCTCGGCCATCACGATGGAGCAGTCTGCTTCGCGAAGAGCAAGGATATCATTGACCCCATCTCCTGTCATAGCAGTCGTCCGACCAGCTGCTTTCAAGGTTTGGATGAGCAGTTTTTTCTGGTGAGGAGACACGCGCCCAAAGATAGCTGTTTCTTCTGCTTGATCCACTAATTGATCATCAGAAATTTTTGAACAATCGATGTAGTTCTCATAATTTTTGAAGCCAGCTTGTTGAGCGATATAAGAGACCGTCACAGGGTTATCACCGGAGATGATTTTGAGATCCACTCCTTGAGAGCGCAAATACTCAAGAGTATCTGAAGCCCCTTCACGAATGGGGTCTGTAATCTCAATAACCGCAATTCCTTCAAGATTTTCAGGAAGTTTCAATTCCTGCATGCTGATCAGTTCTGAACTGTGAGCTAAGACGAGCACGCGCGATCCACGAGCTTGTGCTTCGACGACAGCAGCTGGATTTTTTTTAAGGAGCATTTCAGGAGCACCGAGAAAGACGGTTCCAAGGTTGGATAGGTGCATGGCTCCCCATTTCCGATCACTTGAGAAAGGAATAATGTTTTCCGCAGTATAAGCATGCTCCAACTCCCCATAAGCCTTGCGAATAGCTTGAGCAGTAGGATTGGTGTCCTCGCTATATTGCATGTAAGCTGAAAGGATAACTTTGATGGTTTCCTCAGAAAAATGATCAGATAAGCTATGGAGAGCTTCGACTGTCATCTTCCCTTGAGTGATGGTACCGGTCTTATCAAGACACAAGGTATCCACACGCGCCAAGGTTTCTACTGAGTACATTTCTTGGACAAGAACCTTGCGCATACCGAGCTTAATAACCGCTGTCAAAAGAGATGTAACCGTCAGTAGGGCAATTCCCTTTGGCAACATTCCCAAGAGAGCTGTGGAAGAATTCACGACAGAATCCTTGATCGGTAGCATCTTGATCAACAGTGCTTCAAAGAAGAGGGCAAGGCCAAATGGAATGATAATTTTACCAGTGAAGCTAGAAATTTTCGCTAAGTTATAAAGAATACGCGAATTGATAGGCTTCAAGGTTTTAGCTTCCATCATCAGTTTGTTGGCATAGTTGTTTGCTCCAACTCGCTTGACACGGGCATAGACTTGACCACTGGCAATATAACTACCAGAAAGCAGTTCATCGCCAACTTCTTTTAAGACCAGATCACTCTCACCAGTTAGCATAGCCTCATTGGCTTCTGCAATACCGGACATGACTTCAGCATCACTAGGGATCTGCTCACCCGAAGACAGAAGCATTAGATCACCTAGGACAAGCTTCTCTGGTGGAATCGCATCTTTTTCCCCATCACGAATGACAGTCACTAGCTCACGACTCATGAGGTTGAGTTTATCAATCATCCGCTTGGCGCGCATCTCGGTCATGATCCCTGTAATGGCATTGAAGCAAATGACCGCGAAAAAGATCATATTGCTCCAGGCCTGTACAGCAGCCAAGGCTACGGCAATCACAAAGTTTAAGGTATTAAACAAGGTGAAGACGTTGCGCTTGATGATTTGCCAGGTACTGGTACTTGTATTCGTTGTAAAATCATTGGTTTGTCCGCGATCCATTTTCTTACGGACTTCACTGAGGGACAAGCCCTTTAAATCATTCGTTTCCATAGACAATATGATATCATTTTTTTGAGAAAAAGACTATCTAGAATAGGTCCGCTGAGACATTTTTTATCTAAAAAAAGTTTGCGGTCAAAATCAGGATACGGTATAATAAGAAGGAACGTTTTACATGATGGAATATCTTGTAGAGATTAATGAAATGGATTTGAGGAACAACTATGTTTTATACCTATTTACGTGGCCTTGTTGCCTTTATTCTTTGGGTTTTAAATGGCAATGCCCATTACCATCATAAGGACAATATTCCAGATCGGGAAGAGAACTATATATTGGTATCGCCTCACCGGACCTGGTGGGATCCAGTCTATATGGCCTTTGCGACTAAGCCAAAGCAGTTTATCTTTATGGCGAAAAAAGAACTCTTCGCCAATCGTATTTTTGGCTGGTGGATTCGTATGTGTGGGGCTTTTCCGATCGACCGTGAAAATCCGGGAGCAGAAGCCATTAAGTATCCTGTCAATATGCTGAAAAAGAGCAACCGTTCCTTGATTATGTTTCCAAGTGGAAGCCGTCATTCTCAAGACGTCAAAGGCGGTGTTGCCATCATTGCCAAAATGGCTAAGGTCCGTATCATGCCAGTGACATATACTGGTCCAAGAGACTTGAAAGGGTTGGCAACGGGTGAACGCATTGATATGAACTTTGGACATCCGATTGATATTTCGGATATTAAAAAGATGAATGACGAAGGAGTGGCAGAAGTTGCCCGTCGTATTCAAGAGGAGTTTGACCGTTTGGATGCGGAAGCGCAAGCGATCAACACCCCAACAAAACCGTTTATCTTGATTCGTTTGTTAAAAATCCTTTTGATTCCTCTTGTCTTAGTCGTGGGCGTCTTGACCTTGCTCTTTAGTTACCTGGCCAGCTTTGTATGGGATCCGGACAAACATCGAAAAAACAAGTAAAAAAACTGAGAGTTTTTCTCAGTTTTTTTTATTTTTACGAATAATAAAAGTGAGAGGAGGTTTCTTATGGAGGATATCATCGAAAAAATCAAAGAATATAAGCTCTTTTTAGCACTTACAGCTATCGGACTCTTACTTGGAGGGTATTTTCTTTTTCATCGACCTCAGTCGAGTACATCAACAATACCGGATCTCTATCAGACTTCCCGTTCAACTTCGAGCAAAGAAAAGACATCTGCTTCTAGTTCAAGAGAAGAAAAGCCGGCTGCTTCAGTGTCTGATGCGCCCGAGATCATTACGGTCGATGTCAAAGGGGCTGTTAAACAACCAGGTGTCTATGAGTTGCGCTCTGATAGCAGAGTCCACGATGCCATTCATAAGGCGGGTGGAATGACTGCTGAAGCCAATAGCCAATCGGTCAACTTGGCGCAAAAACTCTCTGATGAAGCAGTGATTTATGTTGCCAAAGAAGGGGAGGATGTTCCAGCACTTGGAAGTTCAGAAAGTCCTGCAACTTCGTCAGCATCAGCAGAAAAAACAGGCAAGGTCCATTTAAATCGAGCGAGCGAGTCAGAGCTCCAGACGGTATCAGGCATTGGTCAGAAACGAGCCCAGGACATTATCGCCTATCGCGACGCAAATGGCCCTTTTCGATCAGTGGATGATCTTAAAAATGTTTCAGGAATCGGGGAGAAAACACTGGAGAAACTAAGAGATGCTTTCACGGTGGATTAAAGAGCTCCCTTTTTCGCTTGTCCATCTCACCTTTTTGCTCCTATGGTTGTACTTTAGCATTTATCAACCATCTTGGCTTTCGATCAGCGGTCTAGTAGTGGTGATATGTTTAGTGGTTCATCACTATAAGGAGGATCGCTCAAGTTTGTTGCGTCTTGTTTTAGCAACTCTTTGTTTTGCGGTCTTCTTTGTTTTTCAGCGAGCCCAGGATCATCCAAAACAAGTCGAAAGTCGGTCCCCAGCCCATTTACGTCTGATCCCAGATACCATCAAGGTTAATGGAGATGCCCTGTCTTTTCGTGCTAAAGATCAGGGTAGCACCTACCAAGTTTTTTACACCTTGAAATCTGAAAAAGAAAAACAGCAGTGGCAAGGTCAAACTCACTTGTTGGAGTTGACGTATAAAGGTGTTATAGAGGAACCAGAAGGGCAGCGAAATTTTAGAGGTTTTGACTATCGAGCTTATTTGAAGACTCAGGGAATATATCACCAAATTAGAATTGGAACGATCCAATCTGCGCTTCCCATCCAAACGTGGAATGTTTTCGATTGGCTATCTCAATGGAGGCGCCAAGCCATTGTTTGGAGCAAGGAGCACTTTCCACAGCCAATGAACCAGTATATGACCGGCCTTCTTTTTGGTTATTTAGATACGGATTTTGAGGAGATGGATCAGCTTTACACGAGTTTAGGGATTATTCATTTGTTTGCCTTGTCTGGGATGCAGGTCGGCTTTTTCATCAATGGGATCCGAAAAGCTCTCTTACGTCTAGGAATCTTGCAAGAAACAGTCGATATCTGGATGCTTCCAATCTCTTTGGTCTATGCTGGCTTGACAGGTTTTTCTGTTTCAGTTGTTCGCAGTCTCTTACAGAAGATCCTCTCTCAAAAGGAGATCCGAGGGATGGAAAATATGGCGATGACTTTGATGCTCTTAATGATTCTCATGCCCAAGTTTCTCCTGACAGCTGGAGGCGTCTTGAGTTGTGCCTATGCCTTTATTTTGACCTTGGTAGATACCAGTTCTTATTCCGGACTTAAAAAGCTACTAGTGGAAAGTTTCTGGATTAGCCTGGGGATTTTGCCCCTTTTGACCTATTACTTTAGTGTTTTTCAACCCTGGTCACTCCCTTTAACCTTCCTCTTTTCTTTCTTATTTGACCTTGTTCTTCTTCCAGGTTTAACGGTGCTATTTATCTTATCGATTCTAAATCCTCTTACGATTTTTAATAGTTTCTTTCTACTCATAGAGGAGTGTATTCGTTGGATCTCAAAGCTCACGTCGGTACCGTTGGTATTTGGTCAGCCGACGGGATTAGCTCTGATCGTCCTCTTACTTCTTTTAGGGACCTTATATGATCTTCGAAAGCAAAAAAGACTTCGTTTTCTGTTCATCGGTATGATTCTACTCATCTTTTGTTGGACCAAGCATCCTTTAGAAAATGAAATCACCATGGTGGATATCGGTCAAGGAGACAGTATCTTTTTACGCGATTGGAAAGGAAGGACCATTTTGATTGATGTCGGAGGACGCGTCACTTTTAAAAGTGGAGACAAGTGGCAAGAGCGCAGTCAATCTGCCAATGCGGATAAAACCTTGATTCCCTATCTCAAGAGTCGAGGTGTTGGAAAACTCGATGCTTTGGTCTTGACCCATACAGATCAGGACCATATGGGCGATATGCTAGAAGTTGCAAGACAAATCCCGGTTAAAAAAGTGTATGTCAGTCCAGGCAGTCTAAACAGTTCCAAATTTCAAGAGAAATTGAAACAGCTTCATAGTCCAGTTAAAGTAGTCCAGAGAGGGGATCAACTTCCTATTTTTGATCATCATCTCGAAGTCTTATCTCCTGATGAAGTGGGGGATGGCAAAAATAATGATTCGATTGTCCTCTATGGGCAGTTTTATCAGAAACGGTTTTTGTTTACAGGTGATCTGGAAGAAGCTGGGGAGAAAAAACTATTGGGAAACTATCCCCAATTACAAGTGGATGTCTTGAAAGTAGGCCACCACGGATCGAAAGGTTCCTCTAGTGATGTATTTTTGGACCAGCTACATCCTCAATTGGCCTTAATCTCCGTTGGAAAGAAAAATCGCTACCAGCACCCTCATAAAGAATTGCTTGATCGTTTAGAGGAACGATCCATTTCTTACCTTCGTACCGATGAAAGAGGAGCGATTCGCTTGATTGGGTGGGATCATTGGAGGGTAGAAACGGTCCGCTAGAGATGAGGAGAGGTTTGCTTTCTATGCTGAAAATTGCTATTATAGAAGGTGAAATCAATGTAAAGGTAGAATCGTATGAACGCATTTAAGCAATTTTGGATACAGTATGCAGATTTTTCAAGTAAGACCAGTCGAGCCCATTTTTGGCTAGCTTTTTTCTGGAATTTCCTGATTTCTTTGCCTCTTTGGGTTTTTTACATCGTGACTTCTTTATCCCATCAGAATGCTCAAGAAATACTCAATTTTTCAACTGTTCATTCTAAAACAGGTCTATGGGCACTCGCTTTCTTAGCATTCTTTTACTTCCTCATTTTGGTACCCAGTCAAGCCATTTGTGTGCGTCGCTTGAGGGATGCTGGGATCCATTGGTCTTGGATCTTTTTGAACCTTGGTCCGATTTTACTCTATTTATTGTCAGGGCTAGATATTTTCCTATTTCTTTGGGTGATTACAGTTATTTCTCTCCTGATTCTCATGATGCTTCCAGGAAAAAATACCTTCCCACAACCAGTAGAAACTCCTATGGGAGTAACTTCTGAACCACAGGTCACAGCGACAGAAGGAAGCTTTGGAGGCAACTCGTTTGAGCAAATTCCTAATTTTGTAGCAGCTCCAGATTTGTCCGACGAAAAACCACCATTGGAACAAAAAATGGCTGCTGAACACGAAATCCACTAAACGGATAAAGATAAGAGAGTTTCATGCAAGCAATTACCGACACTAAACATCTGACGGTTCAAACTCTGCCTTCTATTCTTGTCTTGACAGGCGAGGATGTAGGTCAATTTGAATGGTTAAAAAAAGACATTTTAAAAAAAATAGGCTATGATCCCTCAGATTTGAATTATTCTTATTTTGATATGAAGGAAGCCTCCTATGCTGAGGTAGAGCTGGATTTGGTCAGTCTTCCCTTTTTCGCTGATGAAAAAATTGTGATTTTGGATCACTTATTGGATCTGACTACTGCCAAAAAACGCTATTTAACAGATGAAGATCTGAAGCAATTTGAAAACTACCTGGAAAATCCTTCTGAATCGACCCATTTGCTGATATTTGCAGAAGGGAAATTAGATAGTAAGCGTCGCTTGGTCAAACTCCTAAAACGGGATGCCCAAATCATTGAAGCGGCAACTCCTAAAGAGCAAGAGGTAAAGCGCTATTTTGCAAGCCAAGCCCAAGAATTGGGCCTGCAGTTTGTGGGCGATTCCTTGGACCAACTACTCTTAAAATCTGGCTATGATTTTGGAGAGTTACAGAAGAATCTCGCTCTTTTGCAGGCTTATAAAGAGGATGGTCAGATTACCCTCGAAGATATTGAGGAGGTTGTTCCCAAAACCTTGCAAGATAATATTTTTGATCTGACCCAAATGATTCTCAAACGCCAAATCGATCAAGCCCGGAATTTGGTGAAAGATCTCCGCTTACAAGGAGAAGATGAAATAAAATTGATTGCTATTCTGTTGGGGCAATTCCGAATGTTTTCTCAAGTAAAAATATTTTCAGAAGAAGGTCAATCCGAAAACCAAATCGTAGCGAGCTTGTCGGAGTTGTCAGGACGCAAGGTCAATCCATATCAGGTGAAGTTTGCCTTACGGGATAGCCGCAAACTTTCCCTGTCCTTTTTGAAGCAGGCCATGATGACCTTCATCGAGACGGATTATGCAATTAAAAGTGGAACGTATGATAAAGACTACTTATTTGATTTGGCACTTTTAAAAGTGGCAAATAGCGTCTAAACATGAATGAAATTGCAAGCAGATTAGTTGAATAATTTAGCTGTTTGCGTTATCATCAAGTCAGTAATAAAGAAAAGAGGACCATAAAATGGCTATCATTTTACCAGAATTACCATATGCTTATGATGCATTGGAACCTTATATCGATGAAGAAACCATGCATTTGCACCATGATAAACACCATCAAACATATGTAAACAATGTGAATGCAGCTCTTGAAAAACATCCTGAAATTGGAGAAGACCTTGAAAGCTTGTTAGCTAATGTTGAATCCATTCCAGCTGACATTCGCCAAGCTGTGATCAACAATGGTGGTGGTCATTTGAACCACGCTCTTTTCTGGGAACTGATGACTCCAGAACAAACAGCTCCTTCAGCAGAACTTGCTGCAGCGATTGATGCCACATTTGGTTCATTTGAAGACTTCAAAGCAGCCTTCACAGCAGCAGCAACGACACGTTTTGGTTCTGGCTGGGCATGGTTGGTTGTCAACAAAGAAGGTAAACTTGAAGTCACTTCAACAGCAAACCAAGATACACCAATCTCTGAAGGAAAAACACCAATCCTTGGTTTGGATGTTTGGGAACATGCCTACTACGTGAAATACCGTAACGTACGTCCTGACTACATCAAAGCTTTCTTCTCAGTGATCAACTGGAATAAAGTTAATGAATTGTTTGCAGCAGCAAAATAATAAAATAAAGGAATCTATAAGAGCGACAATTGGCTCTTATAGATTTTTTTGTTTGTATCCGGAAAATCGGAGTATAATTTCTTGCGTTTGGACAGGAAAATGATACACTAGTAGGAGTGTGTCTTACTTATCAGAAGCCCAGTTTGAAGGGCCTAGACAAGGAAAAGATGACCGTTAAAATGAAAACTGAAACATTCAGGGAGAAATGAAATGACTAGTATTACCATTACCAAAGGAGCAGTTGAGACGCCTATCTATTTACGGATGTTGAATCGTCATGGCTTGATTGCAGGAGCAACAGGGACAGGGAAAACAGTTACCCTCAAGGTCCTCACAGAAAAATTAAGCAAAGAGGGCATTCCGGTCTTTCTAGCTGATATCAAGGGAGATTTATCTGGTTTAGCCAAAGCGGGACAATGGACTCCAAAACTGGAAGAACGCTACAAACTGCTTGGTCTCACAGATCCGTTTGAGCCGCAAGCCTTCCCTGTTCGATTGTGGGATGTCTTTGGCCAAGCTGGTCATCCTGTTCGTGCGACTGTCGAAGGAATGGGGTCATTGCTTCTTTCTCGTCTGCTTGATTTGAATGAAACTCAATCAGGAATTCTTGCAATTGTCTTTAAAGTGGCTCAAGAGAAAGATTGGCCCTTGATTGATTTGAAGGACCTGCAAAGCCTTTTAAAGGAAGTCTATGAACACAGCTCAGACTATTCTGCCCAATATGGTAATATCACCAAACAATCTGTCGGTGCGATCCAAAGAAGCCTCTTGGTTCTTGAAGAAGAAGGAGCGGATCAGTTTTTCGGAGAGCCTGCACTTGATTTAAATGACTTTATGCAACTCGATGCATCAGGGCGTGGGTATATCAATATTCTTTCGGCTACAAAGCTCTTTCATTCACCAAAATTGTATTCAACCTTTTTAATTTGGATGTTGTCTCGTCTCTTTGAAACACTTCCCGAGGTTGGGGATCCCGAAAAGCCAAAACTGGTTTTCTTCTTTGATGAAGCCCATCTCCTCTTTAAGGATGCAAGCAAGCTCTTTCTTGAGAAGGTCGAGCAAGTCGTGCGCCTGATTCGTTCTAAGGGTGTAGGGATTTACTTTATTACCCAAAATCCTCAAGATCTACCAGAATCTGTTTTGGCACAGCTTGGAAATCGTGTACAACATGCTCTTCGAGCTTATACACCAAAAGAAATGAAGGCCATCAAGGTGGCTGCCCAAAGTTTTCGTCCGAATCCAGACTTTGATACAGAAACAGTGATCACAGAATTAGGGACAGGGGAAGCCTTGGTTTCTTTCCTGAATGAGAAGGGGCAACCTAGTGTTGTTGAGCGTGCTTATATCCTCTCTCCTCAATCGAGTTTTGACCTCTTAAATGAAAGTGAACAATTGGCCTTAATCACGACATCGCCTTTCCATCAAAAGTATGCGACGACGATTGATCGGGAATCTGCCTATGAAAAATTAGCAGCTAAAGCAAGCAAGGAAGCACAAGAAGAGGAGAAAAAAGAAGCAGAAAAAGAACGAGCTACGGCGGAAAAAGCAGAGCAAAAACGCAGTCCAGGTCGCCCAAGAAAATCCAGTCTTGAAAAAGCTAAGGATTCCTTCTTGAGTTCCTTATTCCGGACGATTGCGCGTGAGATCGCTAAGCTAATTATGGGCTCCTTTAAACGAAAATAAGCCATTGATAAAAAGAAATAAACTTTTTAAAAAGAAATCGTTTTCTATTTCTGATAATTCTTGTTATTTTCAGTAGAATCTTTTATAATTAATCTCGTATGAAAAAATATTTTAATCTACGCTCGATCATGATTGCGATCAGTATTCTATTGTGCTTAGTGGGAACAAGCGCACTGGGCTACTTGCATGTTACGCAACCAACAGCATCAGCAATTGAAAAAAAAGCAAAGAAAACAAAAGAAGCAAAAGAAAAAGATATAGAAAAGTCTACGCCTGAGACGAAAAAACCACGTGTCAAATCTCCTGAAGCCAAGCAAGCAGTAGTAGACGCAGACATGGAAACGATGAGTGCTTATGGCCTTGTCTATGATTATGCTAATAAGGGTTTGGTAGAGGTTGTCCAGGATTTTCTAGCGGAAAGTGGAATTGATCCGTCACAAGTTGCCTTCACGTATCGCAATGCCATTACAGGAGAGCAATTTGCCATGAATGATCTTCAACCAATGACGGCAGGAAGTACCTATAAGCTACCGTTGAACATGTTGGTGGTGGATGAGGTCACAAAGGGGAAACTCAATTTAACAGATCGGTTTGACATTAACAATACCTACTATGAATATGTAGGGGAACATGACAATTACGTTGCTGCCTTTGATGGAGCCATGTCTATCCCTGATATGCAACGCTATTCATTAGTATACTCTGAAAATACCCCTGCTTATGCCTTGGCAGATCGTTTAGGGGGAATGGAGCAAGCGCGCAAGTTATTCAGTCGCTATGGTCAATCTCGCTCACCAGAAGTCAAAACCTTTAGCGAAGATAATAAAACGACAACGGATTATTATATCCATGTATTGCAATATCTTTGGAATCATCAAGAAAAATATGCAGATTTGTTGGAATTGATTGGGGAGTCTTTCCCAGGTGAGTACTATAAGAAATTCTTGCCAGATTTGGTCATTCAACAAAAACCGGGCTATGTTGCGGAAGCGCTCAATGTGGATGCCATTGTCCATGAATCGACCCCTTATTTGGTTGCCATCTATACTGCAGGACTGGGTGGAACGACCCCAGAAAGTTCTGAAATCAGTGGTGTTGGTCTTTATCAGTTGGGAGAACTAGCTTATGTCATCAATGAATGGCATCGTGTGAATATGAATGAATAATTGACGGAAGAGGCTGGGACAAAAGTCCTGGCCTCTTCAATTGTCCTTGGATTATCGAGCAAGACGCAGTGGTTGAGTGGGCTCTACTACGCTGATTTCATCAGCTTTTACAGCCCTACTCAACTGTGCGGAGGTAGGACGACGAAATCGAATTCTAACGAATTACCGATTTCTGTCCCACTCTCTTTTCTTCTATCACAGTAGCTTAAAATTCACTTGGTGTTTCGAAATACTTTTCTGTTTTAAAGAGGCTTCTTTCCCTCTTCTATCAAAAAATATGTTATACTAATTAATAGTAATAAGAGGAAGTATAGACATGATTACAAAGGAAGATTACCAGTTGGTCCGCTCGCATCCAGCCTTCTCTGCGTTGCCAGTGGAGCTATTTGATAAATTAGCTGTTGAAATTCATGCTAGGGATATCCAAAAAGGACAAATTTTATTTTACGCAGGAGATAAGCGGGATCGCATTTTTCTTCTTGCAAAAGGCTTTGCTCGCATTGAGCAATTCGATTCGTCTGATCAATTTTCCTATATGGATTATATCAAGAAAGGGGCCCTGTTCCCTTATGGCGGGATGTTTCAGGATGAGCGTTATCACTATACAGCTAGTGCAGTGACAGATTTGCGTTGTTTCGTTATCCCCGTCAACCTCTATGAATTATCTGCCCAAGAGAGTAAGGAGCAGTTGCTCTTCATTACGAGAAAGCTCTCGTCAATTTTAGAATTTCAAGAGTTGCGTCTACGTAATGTCGTGACAGCTAGTGCCAGTGAGCGTGTGGTTCAATCTTTAGCTATCTTGTGCAAGGACTATGAAAGTTTAGGAAATCAACTTCCATTTCCAATCAGTATGAAGGAAATGGCCAAATTAGCGGCCACAACCCGAGAAACCGTCAATCAAGTTTTAAAGAAACTCATCGATTCTCATAAGATACAGTATGAGAGAAAACAATTAACCTTTCTAGATACAGCCTACTTTTTAAAGAGTTTTAAAGAGATCAATTAATTTGTTGATCTTTTTTATTTTTTTAAAAAAATATATATTCATAAAAACAATATAAAAGACAAAATATGCAAAGAAAACGCTTCATATTAACTAAAAAATAGGAATAATTCAAAATAATGCCAAATTCTTTGCGTTAAAAAAGTAGAATCCTTCATGAAAGCGGTAACAAAAAAAGAATATAATAACAATTGTAATAAAGCTTTTGAACAAGCCCGAAGAAAAAGGAGGACTATAGATGTCTACACACCCAATTCATGTTTTCTCAGAAATTGGAAAACTGAAAAAAGTTTGTTTGCACCGTCCAGGTAAAGAGTTGGAAAACTTGATGCCTGACTATCTTGAACGTCTTCTTTTTGATGATATTCCTTTCTTGGAAGATGCTCAAAAAGAACACGACGCATTTGCTGAAGCACTTCGTAACGAAGGTATCGAAGTACTTTATCTTGAACAGTTAGCTGCTGAGTCATTGACTTCTCCAGAAATTCGCGATCAGTTCATCGAAGAATACCTTGAAGAAGCGAACATTCGTGGACGCCAAACAAAAATTGCGATCCGTGAATTGCTTCACAGCATTGAAGACAACCAAGAATTGGTTGAAAAAACAATGGCAGGGGTTCAAAAAGCTGAACTTCCAGAAATTCCTGAAGAAGCAAAAGGATTGACAGACCTTGTTGAATCTGACTATCCATTTGCTATCGACCCAATGCCAAACTTGTACTTCACACGTGACCCATTTGCGACAATTGGTAATGCAGTATCATTGAACCACATGTACGCAGATACACGTAACCGTGAAACTTTGTATGGTAAATACATCTTCAAATACCACCCAGTTTACGGTGGAAAAGTTGAACTTGTCTACAACCGTGAAGAAGATACTCGTATCGAAGGTGGAGATGAGTTAGTACTTTCTAAAGATGTATTGGCAGTTGGTATCTCACAACGTACAGATGCTGCATCAATCGAAAAATTGTTGGTAAACATCTTTAAGAAGAACGTTGGCTTCAAAAAAGTATTGGCCTTCGAATTTGCTAACAACCGTAAATTCATGCACTTGGATACAGTATTCACAATGGTGGACTACGATAAATTCACAATCCACCCAGAAATCCAAGGTAACCTTCGCGTCTTCTCTGTAACTTATGAAAACGAACAATTGAAGATCGTTGAAGAAAAAGGTGATTTGGCTGAATTGCTTGCTGAAAACCTTGGTGTTGAAAAAGTTACATTGATCCCTTGTGGCGATGGCAATGTGGTTGCTGCTGCTCGTGAACAATGGAACGACGGTTCAAATACTCTTACAATCGCACCTGGTGTGGTAGTCGTATACGACCGTAACACAGTCACAAACAAGAAATTAGAAGAATACGGACTTCGTTTGATCAAGATCCGCGGAAGTGAATTGGTTCGCGGTCGTGGTGGACCTCGTTGTATGTCAATGCCATTTGAACGTGAAGAAATCTAATGTAGAAGACCGAGAGCTGGTCTTGAGGGATCAGCTCTTCCTTCTTACTGATCAATACTAGAAAGAAATAGGAGACAATTAGAATGACAAATTCAGTGTTCCAAGGACGTAGCTTCTTGGCAGAAAAAGACTTTACACGCGCAGAGTTAGAATACCTCATCGGACTTTCAGCTCACTTGAAAGACCTTAAAAAACGCAACATCCAACACCACTATCTTGCTGGAAAAAACATTGCACTTTTGTTTGAAAAAACTTCAACTCGTACTCGTGCTGCCTTCACAACAGCAGCTATCGACCTTGGTGCTCACCCAGAATACCTAGGTGCAAACGACATCCAACTTGGTAAAAAAGAATCTACAGAAGATACTGCTAAAGTTCTTGGACGTATGTTTGACGGTATCGAATTCCGTGGTTTCAGCCAACGTATGGTTGAAGAATTGGCTGAATTCTCAGGTGTTCCAGTATGGAATGGTTTGACTGACGAATGGCACCCAACTCAAATGCTTGCAGACTACTTGACAGTTCAAGAAAACTTTGGACGTTTGGAAGGTTTGACACTTGTATACTGTGGTGATGGCCGTAACAACGTTGCGAACAGCCTTCTTGTAACAGGTGCTATCCTTGGTGTGAACGTACACATCTTCTCACCAAAAGAACTCTTCCCAGAAAAAGAAATCGTTGAATTGGCAGAAGGATTTGCAAAAGAAAGTGGCGCTCATATCTTGATCACTGAAGATGCTGACGAAGCAGTGAAAGGTGCAGACGTACTTTACACTGACGTTTGGGTATCTATGGGTGAAGAAGACAAATTTGCAGAACGTGTTGCCCTTTTGAAACCTTACCAAGTAAACATGGATTTGATTAAGAAAGCTGATAACGAAGACTTGATCTTCTTGCACTGCTTGCCAGCCTTCCACGATACAAACACTGTTTACGGTAAAGATGTTGCTGAAAAATTCGGCGTAGAAGAAATGGAAGTTACTGACGAAGTGTTCCGCAGCAAATATGCTCGTCACTTTGACCAAGCTGAAAACCGTATGCACACAATTAAAGCGGTTATGGCAGCTACTCTTGGTAACTTGTACATTCCAAAAGTTTAAGACTTAACCGTATACCAACAGCTATAGGGGCTGGACTGCTAGCTTTAGTCCTGCCCCTATTTTTTATAGAAAGGGAAAATTCATGTCAAGAAAAATCGTCGTTGCTTTGGGAGGAAATGCTATTCTCTCATCTGATCCTTCTGCGCAAGCTCAACAAAAAGCACTTGTAGAAACAGCTAAACACTTAGTTAAATTAATCAAAAATGGGGATGAGTTGATCATCACTCATGGAAATGGTCCTCAAGTAGGGAACCTCTTGCTCCAACATTTGGCTGCAAATTCTGAAAAGAACCCAGCTTTCCCATTGGATTCATTAGTTGCTATGACCGAAGGAAGCATTGGCTACTGGCTTCAAAACGCTCTTCAAAATGCTCTTCTTGAAGAAGGAATTGAAAAAGATGTGGCTTCTGTTGTGACACAAGTCGTTGTTGATAAGAACGACCCAGCTTTCGTTAACCTCAGCAAACCAATTGGCCCATTCTACTCAGAAGAAGAAGCAAAAGCAGAAGCTGAAAAATCAGGTGCAACTTTCAAAGAAGATGCTGGTCGTGGCTGGCGTAAAGTTGTGGCTTCACCAAAACCAGTGGATATCAAAGAAATCAATACCATTCGTACTTTGTTGAACGACGGTCAAGTCGTGGTAGCTGCTGGTGGTGGCGGTATCCCGGTTGTGAAAGAAGCAGATGGTAGCTTGACTGGTGTTGAAGCGGTTATCGATAAAGACTTTGCATCTCAACGTTTGGCTGAATTGGTAGAAGCAGACCTCTTCATCGTCTTGACTGGTGTCGATTATGTCTTTGTGAACTACAACAAACCAGACCAAGCGAAATTGGAACATGTGAATGTGGCTCAATTGGAAGAATATATCAAACAAGACCAATTTGCACCAGGAAGCATGCTTCCTAAGGTGGAAGCTGCCATTGCCTTTGTAAATGGTCGCCCTGAAGGAAAAGCAGTTATTACATCACTTGAAAACCTTGGAGCTTTGATTGAGTCTGAAAGTGGAACAATCATCCAAAAAGACTAATGAAAAATTAGGAAAAAACTAGTATTTTAAAGCTTATTGTGATAGAATAAGTCTATAGGTAAGCGTTTTACAAGAGACTCTTGTAAAACATCACTCACACTTTGTTGCGTTAGGAGGAAGACAAATGAGTGAAAAAACGAAAAAAGGATTTAAGATGCCTTCATCTTTTTCCGTATTGTTGATCATCATTGCCATTATGGCAGTGTTAACTTGGATCATTCCAGCTGGTCAATACAAAGTTGACGATGCAGGTGCTATCATTGCAGGTAGTTATGAATCTGTAAAAGCACATCCTCAAGGGATTTGGGATATCTTGATGGCTCCAATCAATGCGATGCTTGGTAAAGCACCAACCAGTGCAGCGATTGACGTAGCCTTCTTCATCTTGATGGTCGGTGGTTTCCTTGGAGTTGTGAACGAAACAGGTACCCTTGATGTAGGGATTGCTTCTATCGTTCGCAAATACAAAGGCCGCGAAAAAATGTTGATCTTGATCTTGATGCCATTGTTTGCCCTTGGTGGTACAACTTATGGTATGGGTGAAGAAACTATGGCCTTCTATCCACTTCTTGTTCCTGTTATGATGTCTGTTGGTTTTGACAGCTTGACAGGGGTAGCTATTATCCTCTTAGGATCACAAATCGGATGTTTGGCGTCGACATTGAACCCATTTGCGACAGTTATCGCTTCTGATACTGCAGGTATCTCAAGTGCTTCAGGTCTCTTGCTCCGTGTAATCTTCTGGATCGTATTGACAGGACTTAGCACCTACTATGTATACCGTTATGCAGATAAGGTTCAAAAAGACCCAACCAAATCTCTCACTTATGCAACTCGTGAAGAAGATTTGAAACACTTCAACGTAGAAAGTGGCGAAGAAATCCCTTCACAAATGAACAAGAAACAAAAACGTGTCTTGCTCGTCTTCATTTCGACATTCGTCATCATGGTTGCTGGATTTATCCCATTCAAAGATTTGGGTATTAAATTCTTTGAAAACTTTAACGAATCTCTTCATAAAGTTCCAGTGCTTGGTCAATTGATCGGTAACACAGATGCTCTTGGTACATGGTACTTCCCTCAAACAGCTATGCTCTTTGCCTTCATGGGAATCCTTGTTGGTATCATTTATGGCTTGAAAGAAGATAAAATCATTTCATCCTTCATGAATGGTGCAGCTGACCTCTTGAGTGTTGCTCTTATCGTAGCAGTAGCACGTGGTATCCAAGTCATCATGAACGACGGTATGATCACTGCAACAATTCTTCACTGGGGTGAAGAAGGACTGAAAGGTCTTTCATCTCAATTGTTCATTGTCTTGACTTACATTTTCTACTTGCCAATGTCATTCTTGATCCCATCATCATCTGGTCTTGCCAGTGCAACAATGGGTATCATGGCACCTCTTGGTAAATTCGTCAATGTACCAGGTAGCTTGATTGTCACAGCTTACCAATCTGCATCTGGTGTCTTGAACTTGATCGCACCAACTTCAGGTATCGTAATGGGAGCTCTTGCTCTTGGACGTGTTGACTTGAGTGCATGGTGGAAATTCATGGGTAAATTGGTCGTAGCGATTGTTGTGATTACTATTGCCCTTCTTCTACTAGGAACTGTGGTTCCATTCTTGCAATAGAATAAAGTAGGTGTTTCATGAAAAAAAGAATTAAGGACGATGTGAAAGAGCAGTTTTTAAACTCTCTTCAAACCATCATTTCTTACCCTTCTGTGTTAAATGAAGGGGAAAATGGAACACCGTTTGGACAAGCTATCCAAGATGTCCTAGAAAAAACCTTAGAGCTTGCTCGAGAATTAGGTTTTCAAACATATATAGATCCTGAAGGATACTATGGATATGCAGAGATCGGTCAGGGGGAAGAACTCCTGGCCGTTCTTTGTCACTTGGATGTTGTTCCAGCCGGTGATTTACAAGATTGGCAAACGCCACCTTTTGAAGCGACTATTGTCGGTGATTATCTAGTAGGTCGTGGTGTGCAGGATGATAAGGGACCGTCTCTTGCTGCCCTCTATGCAGTCAAGAGTTTGCTGGATGATGGCATCCAGTTTACCAAACGAATCCGCTTTATCTTTGGGACGGATGAAGAAACCTTGTGGCGCTGTATGAACCGCTACAACCAAATCGAAGAACAAGCAGATCTTGGATTTGCACCGGATTCCTCTTTCCCATTAACCTATGCTGAAAAAGGCTTATTACAAGTGAAATTGCATGGTCCAGGTTGGGATGATCTTCCTTTACAGGCTGGTCAGGCCCTCAATGTTGTTCCAGACAAGGCGACCTATGCTGGTCATCGTTTGGAAGAGTTGCTTCCTGTTTTGGATCAAAGTGGGGTTCGGTATAGCCAAACAGAAGATTCTGTAACGGTTTTGGGTGTTTCCAAGCATTCTAAAGATGCAGCTGAAGGAGTGAATGCTATTGTCGGTTTAGCGGAAAGTTTATCCCTCATCCAACCCCATCCAGCTTTGCTCTTTATCGCAGATGCAGTTGGTGAGGATGCAACGGGAGAAGCGCTATTTGGCCCTATTTCAGATGAACCAAGTGGGGATCTTTCCTTCAATCTTGCGACCCTTGTGATCGATCAAGAACAATCGGAAATCGGAATTGATATTCGGATCCCCGTCTTAGCAGACAAGGATGCCTTGGTAGCTCGTTTGCAAGAAATTGCGGCCAGCTATCAGTTGGAATATGAAGAGTTTGATTATTTAGCTCCTTTATATGTTCCTTTGGATAGTCCTTTAGTCAGCTCTTTGATGGCCGTCTACCAGGAAGAAACTGGTGATAAGACGCCAGCTATGTCTTCTGGTGGTGCGACATTTGCGCGGACCATGGAAAATTGTGTCGCTTTTGGGGCTCTTTTCCCAGGTGCGGAACAGACCGAGCACCAAGCCAATGAACGAGCAAAAATTGACGATCTCTATGCTGCGATGGAAATCTATCGAGAAGCCATTCAACGCTTAGCTACAACATAAAAAGTTTGGAAACTTGGTTTCCAAACTTTTTATTTACTAAAGAAGAAGGGTGGGGTGAATTCTTTTAATTTTTCAAAGCAATCCAAAGCTCCTTGGTTGTCTTCGCAGATAACCAAACAGACATCATCTCCACAGATGGTGGCTACAATTTCTTGGAGTTCCAATGCATCTAAGATAGCTCCAAAGGATTGGGCCAGACCTGGAAGAGTTTTTACAACGACCTGGTTTTGAACGGGCCGTAACATAACTAAGGCATCTTCCATATACATCCGCAGTCGTTTTTCCCAACGGGAAGGAGCGATGGTGTTCATGGCATAGTAGGAACTATCCCCCTCGTTAATTTTTACTAGATTCAAGGATTTGACATCCCGTGAAAGGGTGGACTGAGTAACGAGAACGCCATTGGCTTCTAAGGCTTCTTGGAGTTCTTGTTGGGTATGAATCCTACGCTCAGAAATGATCGAGCGGATCAAGCGATGGCGGCTTTCAATTTTATTCATGAGAGACTCCTTTACTTGATGAACATAGCATCCCCAAAGCTGAAGAAACGGTAGCGTTCTTGAATCGCATGGTGGTATGCTTCTAGGGTTAATTCACGGCCAGCAAAGGCAGAAACCAACATGACCAGAGTTGATTTTGGAAGGTGGAAGTTGGTTGAAAAGGCATCGACGACTTTCCATTCATAACCTGGTTTGATAAAAATATTGGTCCAGCCTGAATCGGCTTGGATATCACCATCAAATTTGTTTCCAATCGTTTCAAGAGTTCGGATAGAAGTCGTTCCGACGGCTACGATGCGTTTCCCTGCAGCTTTTACCTGACGAAGGGTCGCAGCAGCCTCTTCAGAAAGTTGGTAGAATTCAGAGTGCATCTCATGGTCTTCAAGATTGTCCACAGATACTGGACGGAAGGTTCCTAGGCCCACATGAAGGGTCAAATAGACCAGGTGAACCCCTTTTGCTTCAATTTTTTGGAGCAATTCTTGGGTGAAATGAAGACCTGCCGTCGGAGCTGCAGCAGAACCATTTTCTTTGGCGTAAACGGTTTGGTAGCGCTCGCGGTCAGCAAGTTTTTCGTGAATATAGGGAGGAAGTGGCATTTCACCAAGGCTTTCCAAGACTTCTAAAAAGATCCCTTGATAGTGGAAGCGAACGATGCGGCCTCCGTGCTCCAATTCTTCCTCAACGGTTGCAGTCAAACGACCATCTCCGAAGCTGACTGTGGCCCCTACCTTTAAGCGTTTTGCAGGTTTTGCCAAGACTTCCCAACAGTCATCCTGGGTATTTTTAAGGAGAAGGAATTCGACGTGACCACCTGTTTCTGGTTTGACACCATGAAGACGGGCAGGCAGTACGCGCGTATTATTCATGACAAGAGCATCTCCTGGCTCCAATTCATCCAAAATGGCATCAAAATGACGGTCTTGGAATTGCCCTGTTTTTCGATCGAGGATCAAGAGTTTAGAGGCATCTCGTTTTTCAAGAGGGGTTTGGGCAATCAGTTCTTCAGGCAAATCAAAGTCAAAGTCGTTGGTATTCATTTGCGCTCCTTTTATAATAAATTTGTGAGTAGATAGATGGTAGTCCCGACAGCTAAGAGCATCAGGCAGATTCCCATCAAAAAGATCAGGACCTTGAGAATCTTTCTTTGATGAATCAAGAAAGATAAGAGAAAGACAAGGAGTCCGATCAAAAAAATGATGAATAATAGTGATACAATCATACCTTTCATTATATCACGAATCGACTTGAAAATGAAAAAAATGCCAGAAAAAGATAGCGGTTTCACTTGACAAAAATTGGTCTATACCATATAATAAAAGCATAGAGAAATAGGAGGTCTATCCAATGAAAATTATTGAAGTAAAGGACCAAATTGAGGGTGGAAAAGTTGCCTTTGATATATTGAAAGAAACCTTAAAGGAAGGTGCTCAAACCTTAGGTCTTGCGACTGGAAGCAGTCCCCTTGAGTTTTATAAACAAATTCGTGAAAGTGATTTGGATCTGTCTAATCTAATCAGTGTGAACTTAGATGAATACGTAGGCTTGACGGGAGATGATCCTCAATCTTATCGGTATTTCATGGAGAAAAACCTCTTTGATGCCAAACCATTCAAAGAAAGCTATCTCCCATCAGGTGTAGAAGAATCTGCCGATCAAGAAGTGATCCGTTATAACAAAATACTCGAAGAGCATCCAGTGGATCTTCAAATCTTGGGCATTGGGCGCAATGGGCATATCGGTTTTAATGAGCCAGGGACATCCTTTGATAGTCAGACCCACTTAGTTCAGTTGGATGACTCTACCATTGAGGCCAATTCTCGTTTCTTTAATAAGATCGAAGATGTACCAACCCAAGCCATTTCGATGGGGATTGCCAATATCTTAGCAGCGAAATCAATTGTCTTGTTTGCCTATGGGGAATCGAAAGCCCAAGCAATCAAAGGTACAGTAGAGGGTGAAAGGACAGAAAAAGTGCCAGCTAGTGCCCTTCAAGGACATCCAAATGTGACCATTATTGCGGATAAGGAAGCCCTGAGCTTGTTAAGTCGATAAAAAACAGGACCTATCGCCGATTTATTCGGGCCAGATAGGTTTTTTTCTGCTTCAAAGTATGGTACAATACAAGTAATTATCTGCTGTGTTTGGCTCTTTTCATCTACTGGGAGACAGGAGAAAAGAGCATGAGGGCTAGAAGCTTATTTTAGCCTCCAGCTGATTAGTCTGTTATAAAGGAAAAGTTTATGATAAAAAAATATTTGATCCATATTTGCCTCCTTCTGAGTCTCTTATGCCAGCCAATTCTAGCGAGTGCGGATGAATTGGTGGATATGGCGCAAAAGATGTATCCAAATGACAATGTCCAAGCCATTAACCGTCCACATTCTTCGCTCATCATTGACGGTAATACGGGAAATGTTCTTTGGAAGGACAATATCGATGAAGTCAGAGATCCTGCCAGCATGAGTAAGCTCATGACGCTCTATCTCTTGTTTGAAGATATGGCAAATGGCAAGATCAGTAAAGATACAGTGATCAAGGCGACCGCTTCAGACCAAGCGATCGGAAAGATCTATGAGATCTCCAACAATAATATTGTTGCTGGGGTAGACTACACAATTCCTGAGTTGATTACCATGACAGTGGTTCCATCCTCAAATGTATCGACCCTCATGTTGGCCAATCTCATGTCCAACAATGATCCAGATGCCTTTATCGAGCGCATGAATGCCAAGGCTAAGGAATTAGGGATGACCAACACGGTCTGGAATAACCCAAGCGGGGCGGCTATCTCCACCTTGCAAGGCTACTATCAGGTAAACAATTATCCAAATGATGCGGCCAACCAGACAACCGCGCGTGATTTAGGGATTCTGGTCTATCATTTTATCAATCAATACCCAGATATTTTAAACTATACCAATCAAGCACAAGTCACGGTCAAAAAAGGGACTCCGTATGAGGAAACCTTTGATACCTACAATTATTCATTGCCAGGAGCCAAGTATGCTTTGAAAGGTGTGGATGGTTTAAAAACTGGATCAAGCCCTCGTGGAGCTTTCAACTATATCGCGACCATCAAACGGGGCAATCAACGATTGATTGCTGTGATTATGGGAGTAGGAGATTGGGCAGACCAAGATGGGGAATACTATCGTCACCCATTTGGCAATGCCTTGATTGAAAAAGCCTACAAAGACTTTGGCTATAAAAAACTGTTGGATGCGGGTGTCCAGCAGATTGATGGCAAGACCTATACCCTTGAAAAACCCTTCTATGCAACGGTCAAAAAAGGCGCTAAAGAACCGACTCTTGCGGTAAAAGATGGGTATTTGACAGTAGATAACGATCTCTATACTTTGTCTGAAGGAATCCGAGATGATATGAAAGTGGAAGAAGGGGCCAAGCCAGAACTTGTCAAAGAAACGGCAAGTGGGAAAAAGACAGCTGCTAAGCCCATCAAATGGCTTTCGTTGGATCATTTCCTGATTTTGATTCCAATTCTCATTCTGGTCATTATTCTATCGATTGAAAAACAAAGTCGCGATCGACGCAAAAAAGATGCCCAAAGGCGCTATAATAAAGAATAAAATAAAACCTAACTGATTGTCAGTTGGGTTTTGTCATTGTTCTATTCAGATACTTTTAGAAAGGACTTATATGAAAAGATTCCGAAATTCTTATGCAGCTTATATGCTTCTCTATACTTTCTATTTTATGTCCACCTCTCTCTTTACGACACTGATTTCCGTCTATTTGATGGGAAAACATTATAATGCCAGTCAAGTGTCTACTGTAGTTTCTGTAGCCTTTTTCTTATCCATGCTCGCCCAACCCTTCTTCGGTTATATCAATGAGCGATTTGGGATCATTAAAATGACGTCCCTCAGTCTGAGCTTGATCATTGGAGGAGTCTTAGGTTTTCTTTGGGCTCCCAATCTCTTTTGGTTAACATTCTTTTACGGATTCGTACTAGTCTGTCTGAATGGGACAGCCCCTATGATGGAAGTTTTTGCAACGCAAAGCCCATACGCTTTTGGGAAGATTCGGGTATGGGGTACTATTGGTTATTCGGTGGGTGTCCAGATAGCTGGCTGGGTATACCATCAATTTACCCCCCAAGCAGTTTATTATACCGTTTTGATCACCATTGTATTGAGTCTCTTCTGCCTAAGTGCGGTTCGAATGAAGAAAAAAGAGACAGTCGTGGAAAAGGAAAAACACCCTGTTTCTATTCGTCCTCTTCTTCACAATGGACCTTATCTCTTCTTTATTGTGTTGATTGGGTTGGCTTCAGGGGTTGGTAATATTGGTCATACCTATATCCCTGAACTGCTCATGGCTAGTGGACTTCCTGTTCATATAGCCTCAACAGTTGTGGCTATCTCGGTTGTAGTAGAAGCCCCCTTGATCTTTTTCTCTGACCGGTTTATGGATCGTTGGCCACTACGAGTATTAATCGCTCTTCCGATTGGCCTTTTGTGTACCCAGTATGTCATCTATGCCCTTCCGAGCCCAGTCTTCTTAAAAGTCTTAGTGACACTATTGTCCAAACATACGACAGGGATGGTGTTGATTATGGTCTCCTTACGGTTTATCGCCCAACAGGTAGAGAAAAAAGATTTGGTTCTCGCTATGGCCATTGTACAAGGAGCACGCTACCTAGGGACAATTCTTTTACAACCAGTGGCTGGCTACTTTATTGAACACGGTGGCTACTCACTCATGAGTCTATTCTTAGCTGGAGTAGTAGGAATCGTTTTTGTGATGAGCTTTGTCTTAAAAATGCCCCAAGGGAAGGCTCACGGCCTTTTTGGTGGCAATGTGGAATAAATAATTTGTTACGATTTTATGACTAACTATCCAAAAGTTGGACAGAATCACTGATTTCAAAGGATTCAGTCCAATTTTTTTGCTATTATCAAGAACTAGTGATTAATTTGACAATCAAAGTATTCGATGATAGAATGAGGTAAAATAAATATAAAGGAGACCATTTTATGAAAAAAATGATCTTATCGACAGCTGCTCTTTTGACGATTGTTTCACTTGCTGCTTGTTCAAACAAACAAGACACAAAGAAGGAAACTTCAAACAGTCAATCAACGACTAAAGTGACGAGCAAATCTGCCAATACTTCAAAAAGTAAGGATACTTCAACAGATTCAGAAGATACTTCATCTTCTACACTCTTAACAGATGCAGAAATCAGTAAAGCAAAAACAGTTGGAGACTTCAAAAAGTTGTTTGCAAAATTAATGGATCAATCTGTTTCACTTACCGAAGAAGCAGGTAAGTCTGTGACAGGTCCTGCAAAAGAGCAATACGATGCAACTGTTAGCGCTTTGAAGCAAGGATTAGAAAACCAAAAAGATATCTTTAATGAAAGCTTGGAAAGCATCGGTTCAGATAGCACAGTCGTTCCTAAAGAAGACCGTGAAGCTTTGATCGAAAGCTTGAAAGATGCTCGAGACGAGTTGGAAAGTACTCGTAAAGAAATGAAAGATATGCAGAAAGAATTGAGTAAATCACCTGTTGCAGATGACGACAGTGATGATTCAGATTCTGAAGAATAAAAGGAAGAAAAGGTTGGAATTTCCAGCCTTTTTCTTATTTTTTTTCGAATGATATAGATGAGGAGGTGGGGATATGTTTATTGCCATGGATAAAAATCAAAAGCGGTGGAACTGTATGGAAGAGATCCCAGCTGTGACCGAAGGACCATTCTATTGCTTAGTCTGTCACAGTCCTGTGCGTCTTAAAAATGGTACGGTCCTACGGGCTCATTTTGCCCATGTGGAATTACAGCATTGTCCTTATCATCAAGAAGCTGAGAGTTTTGAACATCTGGAATTGAAAGCCAGTCTTTATGACTGGGCCTCTAAGGAGTCTCATACAGAAGTAGAAAGTTATTTAGCAGATTTTCAACAAATTGCCGATCTTTTGGTAGTAGATAAGAATTTAGCTTTGGAAGTGCAATGTAGCTCCTTATCTTTAGAGCGCTTGAAGGAGAGAAGCGATGCTTATCGATCCCACGGTTATCAGGTCTATTGGTTACTTGGTAAAAAGTTATGGCTTAAGGAAAGACTGACAAAGCTGCAGGCTGGTTTTCTATATTTTAGTCAGAATCGAGGGTTTCATCTTTGGGAATTGGATCTGACAAAAAAAGAGCTACGTCTGCAATACCTCATCCATGAGGATTTACGAGGGCGATTGCATTATCAAACAGAAATTTTCCCTTTTGGTCAAAGGTCCTTACTGGAAGTCTTGCGTACCCCTTATCTTTCGCAACCCATGCAGCAAATGGCAGTCGAGCTCGATCGGACATTTTTAACGTATATACAGCAGCAACTCTTTTATCGTCACCCAAAGTGGCTGAAACTTCAGGAAGAACTCTATTTGCAGGGACACCATCTGATGGAACTGGGGCTGGATTTCTTTTATCCTCTTTGTCGTCCGATCCTTTCACAGAATTTGCTTCAAATTGAAGAGGATATAGAAGATTACTACCAGCAATTTATGAGCTATTATCAGTCGCAAGGGATCCAACCTGTTCAGATCCTCTATCCCCCACGTTTTTATACTCAGCAGAAAAGCTAACTTTATAAGATAGAAATCCTCCCGAAATGTTCATTTTTGTGCTAAAATAGAACCATTGGAGGATTAATCGAAATGGTAAAACAACGTAATGAAATTGATGAAAAATACCAATGGGATTTGTCGACTATTTTTGCGACAGATCAAGCTTGGGAAGAAGAAGCAGCCAGCTTAGCTGCAGATATTAAAGCAGCAAGCCACTATGCTGGCCATTTGTTGGATTCAGCCCAAACGCTTTTGGATACAACCAATGCTTATTTGGAATTGAGCCGTCGGTTGGAAAAGGTCTATGTTTACGCCCATATGAAAAATGACCAAGATACACGGGTTGCTAAATACCAAGAATACCAATCAAAAGGGATGTCACTTTATAGCCTATTAGGTGAAACCTTTGCCTTCTATGAGCCTGAATTCATGGGCATTACGGATGAGCAGTACCAGGCCTTTGTGAGTGAGGTTCCAGCCTTGGAACAATATGGTCATTATTTTGATCGCTTGCTGGAGAAAAAAGAACACGTCTTGTCTCAAAAAGAAGAGGAATTACTTGCAGGAGCGGGTGAGATCTTTGCAGCTGGCGGGGAAACCTTTGAAATCTTGGACAATGCGGATATTGTCTTCCCTACTGTTCATGATGACAAGGGTGAAGAAGTTCAATTAACCCATGGAAACTATATTTCTTTGGTAGAATCAAAAGATCGTGCCGTTCGTAAGGAAGCGTATGAAGGACTCTACAAGGTCTATGAACAGTACCAACACACCTATGCTAAAACCTTACAAACCAATGTGAAAGTTCACAACTTCAATGCCAAAGTTCGCAAATTCTCATCTGCCCGTGAAGCGGCCCTTTCTGAAAACTTTGTACCAGAAAGTGTTTATGATAGCTTGGTAGCAGCTGTGAACAAACACTTGCCACTCTTGCAACGCTATGTGCAATTGCGCTCAAAAATTCTTGGAATCTCAGACTTGAAGATGTACGATATGTATACGCCATTATCCGATACAGACTACAAGTTTACCTATGAAGAATCATTGGCTAAAGCAGAAGAAGTCTTGGCTGTTTTGGGTGAGGACTACCTTTCTCGTGTGAAACGTGCCTTCAGCGAACGGTGGATTGATGTGCATGTCAACCAAGGCAAACGCTCAGGTGCCTATTCAGGTGGTTCTTATGATACCAATGCCTTCATGTTATTGAACTGGCAAGATACATTGGATAATCTCTTCACCTTGGTCCATGAAACTGGTCACAGTATGCATTCTAGCTATACCCGTGAAACCCAGCCTTATGTCTATGGGGACTATTCCATTTTCCTTGCTGAAATCGCCTCTACCACCAATGAAAATATCCTGACCGAACGTCTGTTAGAAGAAGTAGAAGACGATGCAACTCGCTTTGCTATTTTGAATCACTTCTTGGATGGCTTCCGTGGAACCGTCTTCCGTCAAACCCAGTTTGCCGAATTTGAGCATGCTATTCATAAAGCAGACCAAGAAGGTACGGTATTGACTAGTGAGTTCTTGAATAACCTCTATGCAGAACTCAATGAGAAATACTACGGTCTTTCAAAAGATGACAACCCTGAAATCCAATATGAATGGGCTCGTATTCCTCACTTCTACTATAACTACTACGTTTTCCAATATTCAACAGGTTTTGCAGCAGCTTCAGCCTTAGCTGAAAAGATTGTTCATGGAACACAAGAAGATCGTGATAAATATATCGACTACTTGAAGGCTGGAAATTCTGATTATCCACTCAACGTCATCCGCAAAGCAGGTGTGGATATGGAAAAAGAAGACTACTTGGACGCAGCCTTTGCGGTCTTCGAACGTCGTTTGAATGAATTTGAAGCCCTAGTAGAAAAAATAGGACTCGCATAAGATGGTAGAGTCTTATAGTAAAAATGCCAACCACAATATGCGCCGGCCAGTGGTTAAAGATGAGATCGTTGACTTTATGCGCACGCGTCAAAAACCGGTAGCAGGTGCCTTGGAGGAGTTAGAAGCATTCGCCCGCAAGGAAAATATTCCGATTATTCCGCATGAAACGGTAGCTTACTTTAGACTACTCCTGCAAGCCCTACAACCAAAGAAAATCCTGGAAATTGGGACAGCAATTGGATTTTCAGCGCTCTTAATGGCTGAAAATGCTCCCGATGCACAAATTACCACTATTGATCGGAATGAAGAGATGATTGGCTTTGCCAAGGAAAATCTGGCTAAATACGATCAGAGAAAGCAAATCACCTTGCTTGAAGGAGATGCAGTAGATGTATTGCAGGATTTAACAGAGACCTATGACTTTGTCTTTATGGACTCTGCTAAGTCTAAGTACATCGTCTTTTTACCACGGATTCTCGAACTCTTAGAGGTTGGGGGAATTGTGGTACTGGATGATATTTTCCAAGGAGGAGATGTTGCCAAAGATATCATGGAAGTTCGTCGTGGGCAACGAACCATTTACCGAGGGCTTCAGAATCTCTTTCATGCGACTCTCAATCATCCAGATTTGACCGCTAGTTTGGTGCCACTTGGAGATGGTATTTTAATGATTCGGAAAAATACAGAGACGGTAACCTTGCCAGATCCTAGCTCTTTTTAGGTAAATTTAAGGTATTCTCTCTAATTTGTGGTAAAATAGAAGAAGTTTAAAAAGGAACGGAGAATAATTTTCATGAAGAAAAAACTTGTAGCGGGTGCTGTGACCTTGCTATCAGTCGTAACACTAGCAGCGTGTGCCAATGGCACAAACAAAGATATCGTGACCATGAAAGGGGACACGATTACAGTTTCTGATTTCTATGATGAAATCAAAACCAACCAAGGTGCTCAACAAGTTCTTTTCCAAATGACCATCAATAAAGTCTTTGAAAAAGAATATGGATCAAAAGTTTCTGATAAAGAAGTCGATAAAGAATTGGCTAAACAAAAGAAACAATTAGGTAACCAATTCGATGCTTACTTGGCGCAACAAGGCTTGACGGAAGAAACAGCGAAGAAACAAATCCGTAGCAATATGTTGTTGGAATATGCAGTCAACCAAGCTGCTAAGAAAGATATCAAAGAGTCTGACTACAAGGCGGCTTTTGAATCTTACACACCAGAAGTAACAGCACAAATTATCAAGTTAGATTCAGAAGATAAAGCAAAAGAAGTGTTGGAAGCTGCTAAAGCGGAAGGTGCAGACTTTGCCCAAATCGCCAAAGACAATTCAACAGATACTGCTACAAAAGACAAAGGTGGAGAAGTCAAGTTCGATTCAGGAACAGCAGATATTCCATCTCAAGTCAAAGAAGCTGCCTTTAAATTGGATGAAAACGGCATTTCAGATGTGATCACAGTTTCAGCAGGTCAAAACTATTCTGCTAGCTACTATATTGTCAAATTGAATAAGAAGACAGAAAAAGGTTCTGACTGGAAGAAATACGAAAAACGTTTGAAAGAGATCATTGTTGACGGTCGTAAGCAAGATACTAACTACATCCGTAGCATTATTGCAAAAGCGATGACCAATGCCAATATCAAGGTCAAAGATGATGCCTTCAAATCAACCTTCAACCAATATTTGCAAAATATCGGTGTTCAAACAAGTGATAGCAGCTCATCATCTAAAAAATAGTTGACGGTTCCTTTTGGAACTTGTATAATGAAATAGTTGAGAATAAATCATTGTTACTCGGAATCAGAGAAGTGGCGGGGGTGCGAGCCATGGAAGAGAAATGATTTTGCTACTCGGCTGAGACAATTGCATATAAAATGAAGAATGACAAGTTCATTGAATGAAGGTGGTACCGCGGTTTTTCGCCCTTCGTTTAGTGGCTTGTCTTTTGTTTATGGGCAGTTGTCTGGAGCTTTTTAAAGGAGATCAAAAGATGCGAACCTATCAAGTGAAACAAAAATTTCGATTGGGTGGCGAGCGGTTCGATATCAAAGATGAGTTGGGAAATGTTGAGTACCAGGTTGAGGGATCTTTTCTTAAGATTCCCAAGACTTTTACCATCTATGATAAGAATGGACAAGAAGTGAGCCACATTACTAAAAAAACAATCAGCTTTCTTCCCAAGTTTGTGGTTGAGTTGAAGGATGGGGACCGCTTTTTTATCCATAAAAAGCTGACGCTCTTCAGGGATAAATACGATATCGAAGATTTAGGACTGCGGGTGCAGGGAAATATCTGGGACCTGGAATTCAAATTGTTCGATGATCGGGATCAAATCGTCGCTGAGATTAGCAAAGAACTCTTTCATCTCACCTCGACCTATCAAGTATCGGTCTATGAGGACGAGTACGCGGATTTAGTCATCTCGCTTTGTGTCGCCATCGATTACGTCGAAATGTTGGAAACTGGCGCCAATTAGTTAAATAAGAATTAGGAGAAAAACATGAAACAATTATCTAGTGCACAAGTCCGCCAAATGTGGCTTGATTTCTGGGCAAGCAAAGGCCACTCAGTAGAACCATCTGTTAGCTTGGTTCCTGTAAACGACCCAACCCTTTTGTGGATTAACTCAGGGGTTGCCACTCTTAAGAAATACTTTGATGGGACCATCAAACCTGAAAACCCACGGATTACCAATGCTCAAAAGGCTATTCGTACCAATGATATTGAAAACGTAGGGAAGACAGCGCGTCACCATACTATGTTTGAAATGTTGGGGAACTTCTCCATCGGGGATTACTTCCGTGATGAAGCCATTACTTGGGCTTATGAGCTTTTGACAAGTCCTGAATGGTTCGACTTCCCCAAAGACAAACTTTACATGACCTATTATCCAGATGATAAGGATTCATACAACCGTTGGATCGCTGTTGGTGTGGATCCAAGTCACTTGATTCCAATCGAAGACAACTTCTGGGAAATTGGTGCGGGACCTTCTGGACCAGATACTGAAATCTTCTTTGACCGTGGTGAAGCTTTTGACCCTGAAAATATTGGCCTTCGCTTGCTTGCAGAAGATATCGAAAACGACCGTTACATCGAAATCTGGAACATTGTCTTGTCACAATTTAACGCAGACCCTGCTGTTCCTCGTAGCGAATATAAGGAATTGCCTCACAAGAACATTGATACGGGCGCTGGTTTAGAGCGTTTGGTAGCCGTTATCCAAGGAGCGAAGACCAACTTTGAAACAGACCTCTTCATGCCGATTATCCGTGAAGTTGAAAAGATGTCTGGTAAAACCTATGATCCAGATGGAGACAACATGAGCTTCAAGGTGATTGCAGACCACATCCGTTCGCTTTCATTTGCGATTGGGGATGGGGCTCTTCCTGGTAATGAAGGTCGTGGTTACGTTCTTCGTCGTCTCCTCCGTCGTGCTTCTATGCATGGTCAAAAATTGGGGATCGAAGGAACCTTCTTGTATAAATTGGTTCCAACCGTTGGGAAGATCATGGAAAGCTACTACCCAGAAGTACTTGAAAAACAAGAGTTCATTGAAAAAATCATCAAGAGTGAAGAAGAATCTTTTGCTCGTACCTTGAACTCTGGTCAACACTTTGCCCAAACCATCGTTGAAGACTTGAAAGAAAAAGGCCAAACGGTTATCGCTGGTCAAGATGTCTTCAAACTCTATGATACATACGGATTCCCAGTAGAATTGACAGAAGAAATTGCCGAAGAAGCTGGAATGACAGTCGACCGTGAAGGCTTTGAAGCAGCAATGAAGGAACAACAAGAACGTGCGCGTGCATCAGCTGTTAAAGGCGGATCTATGGGAATGCAAAATGAAACCCTTCAAAACATCACAGTTGAAAGTGTCTTTAACTATAATGCCAGTCAATTGCCTTCTAAGTTGGTAGCTATCGTAGCGGACAATGCTGAAGTAGAAGCTGTTTCAGAAGGAACTGCATCACTGATCTTTGCAGAAACACCTTTCTACGCTGAAATGGGTGGACAAGTAGCTGACCACGGTCAAATCTTGGATGCGGCAGGAAATGTCGTAGCGACTGTAACAGACGTTCAAAAAGCACCAAATGGACAAGCACTCCATACTGTTGAAGTCCTTGCTCCTCTTGCCTTGAACCAAGAATACACCTTGGCCATTGATACGAATCGTCGTCACCGTGTTATGAAGAACCACACAGCAACTCACTTGCTCCATGCGGCTCTTCACAATATTCTTGGTAACCACGCAACCCAAGCAGGATCTCTCAATGAAGTAGAATTCCTTCGCTTTGACTTTACTCACTTCCAAGCCGTAACTCCTGAAGAATTACGCGCTATTGAGCAACAAGTCAATGAGAAGATCTGGGAAGCAATCGCAGTAGAAACAATTGAAACAGATATCGATACTGCTAAAGAAATGGGAGCCATGGCCCTCTTTGGTGAGAAATACGGTAAAGAAGTCCGTGTTGTCACCATCGGTGACTACTCAGTGGAACTCTGTGGTGGTACCCATGTAGGCAATACTTCTGAAATCGGTCTCTTCAAGATTGTCAAAGAAGAAGGGATCGGATCAGGAACTCGTCGTATCTTGGCAGTGACTGGTAAGGAAGCCTTCGAAGCTTATCGTGATCAAGAAGATGCTCTGAAAGCAGTCGCAGCAACCTTAAAAGCCCCTCAACTCAAAGAAGTCCCTCACAAGGTGGAAGGCCTTCAAGAACAACTCCGTCAATTGCAAAAAGAAAATGCAGAATTGAAGGAAAAAGCAGCGGCTGCAGCAGCAGGTGATGTCTTCAAGAATGTTCAAGAAGCAAATGGTCACAGCTTTATCGCAAGCCAAGTTTCTGTATCAGATGCAGGTGCCCTTCGTACCTTCGCGGATAACTGGAAACAAAAAGACTACTCTGATGTGCTTGTCCTTGTCGCAGCCATCGGTGACAAAGTGAATGTCCTTGTAGCCAGCAAGACAAAAGAGGTCCATGCAGGTAATGTCATTAAAGAATTGGCTCCAATCGTCGATGGACGTGGTGGTGGTAAACCAGACATGGCCATGGCAGGAGGAAGCAACCAAGCGAAAATCCAAGAATTGTTGGATGCAGTAGCAGGTAAATTGTAATAATAGGAGAGAGTGGGACAGAAATCGGACATTCGTTAGAATTCGATTTCGTCGTCCCACCTCCGCACAGTTGAGTAGGCTGTAAAAGCTGATGAAATCAGCGTAGTAGAGCCCACTCAACCACTGCGTCTTGCTCGACAATCCAACAACAAAAAGAGACTAGGACTTTTGTCCCAGCCTCTTTTTTCAAATAAGAAGGGGATCCAATCAGAAAAAATTGCAACAAAAAAACCTTTCCGTCTGGAAAGGTTTTTGTCTTATAGTCCGTAGTTGTAATCGTCATCCTGCATGGCTTCTACTTCACCGAGGAGGTATCCATTTCCGACTTGAGAGAAGAAGTCGTGGTTGGATGTTCCGGTTGAGATTCCGTTCATGACGATTGGGTTGACATCATCTGCTGAGTCAGGGAAGAGCGGATCTTGTCCCAGGTTCATGAGGGCTTTATTAGCGTTGTAACGAAGGAAAGTCTTGACTTCCTCTGTCCAGCCAACACCGTCATAGAGGCTCTCTGTATAGCCTTCTTCGTTTTCATAGAGGGTGTAGAGTAAGTCATACATCCATTCTTTGAGTTTTTCTTGTTCGTCTTCTGGTAATTCGTTAAATCCGAGTTGGAACTTGTAGCCGATATAGGTTCCGTGAACTGATTCGTCCCGAATGATCAACTTGATGATCTCAGCCACGTTGGCCAACTTGTTGTTTCCAAGATAGTAGAGCGGTGTGAAGAAACCAGAGTAGAAGAGGAAGGTTTCAAGGAAGACGCTGGCTACTTTCTTTTCAAGAGGAGTCCCATTGAGGTAGATTTCATTGATGATTTCTGCCTTCTTTTGAAGGAAAGGATTGGTATTGGTCCATTCGAAAATCTCTTCGATTTCTGACTTGGTATTCAAGGTCGAAAAGATAGAAGAGTAAGACTTAGCGTGGACAGATTCCATAAATTGGATGTTGTTAAAGACGGCTTCTTCATGAGGCGTACGAATATCTGCGCGAAGAGCTTGCACACCCGTTTCAGACTGCATGGTATCCAAGAGCGTCAATCCACCAAAGACTTTACCAACTAGGTCTTTTTCTTTATTAGACAACTTTCTCCAGTCATCCAAGTCGTTTGACAAAGGAATACGTGTATCCAACCAAAATTGTTCGGTTAGCTTTTCCCAAGTAGATTTATCGATGACATCCTCGATGGCATTCCAGTTAATGGCTTTGTAGTAAGTTTCCATTTGAAATCTCTTTCTTTTTCTAATTCATTCGATCATACAATCATTATTATTTTAACACAATTGTTAGAATACCGCACAAAAAGTCGGCGAACCGACTTTTTGGTAGCAATGGATCTGAGTGTCTTAGATGACACAGCTTTCACATTGGTTGGCACCAACTTCTCCACCATCATCTGTAAAGGTACGGACATAGTAGATAGACTTGATACCCTTGTTAAAGGCGTAGTTACGAAGGATAGATAAGTCACGAGTGGTTTGTTTGTTTTCAGTTTTCCATTCGTAAAGACCTTTTGGAATGTCACTGCGCATAAAGAGGGTCAGTGAAAGACCTTGGTCTACGTGCTCAGTTGCAGCCGCATAAACATCAATCACCTTACGCATATCCATGTCGTAGGCAGAAGTGTAGTATGGAATGGTATCTGTTGACAATCCAGCTGCAGGGTAGTAGATCTTCCCGATTTTCTTCTCTTGGCGTTCTTCAATCCGTTGTGTGATTGGGTGGATAGAAGCAGATACGTCATTGATGTAGCTGATAGAACCATTTGGTGCAACAGCCAAGCGATTTTGGTGGTAAAGACCATCTGCTTGAACCTTCGCACGCAATTCTGCCCAGTCTTCTGCACTAGGGATGAAGATATCTTTAAAGAGTTCTTTGACGCGATCAGATTTTGGTACAAATTCTCCAGTCGTGTACTTATCAAAGTAGCTACCGTTGGCATAGTCTGATTTTTCAAAGTTGTGGAAGGTAATGCCTCGTTCACGTGCGATATTGTTTGATTCTACGAGAGTCCAGTAGTTCATGAGCATGAAGTAGATACTCGTAAACTCAACAGATTCAGGTGATCCATATTCAATCAATTGTTGGGCAAGGTAGCTATGAAGTCCCATGGCTCCAAGACCAAAGGTATGCGCAAGGCTATTTCCGTGGTCGATAGTAGGAACAGCGACGATATGAGAACTATCAGTGACGAAGGTCAAGGCACGGACCATGGCACGAATAGAACGTCCAAAATCAGGTGAAGTCATCATGTTAACCACGTTGGTGGAACCAAGGTTACAGGAGACGTCTGTTCCCATTTGGACAAATTCTTGGGCATCGTTGATCAAGCTTGGTTCTTGAACCTGGAGGATCTCTGAACACAAGTTACTCATGATGATTTTCCCATCAACTGGGTTTGCCCGGTTAGCAGTATCGATGTTGACTACATAAGGGTAGCCAGATTCTTGTTGCAATTTAGAAATTTCAGTTTCCAAATCACGTGCCTTGATTTTTGTCTTACGGATATTTGGATTAGCGACTAACTCATCGTATTTTTCAGTGATGTCGATGTAGTTGAATGGTACTCCGTATTCACGCTCAACAGAGTATGGGCTGAAGAGGTACATTTCTTCATTTTTACGCGCTAACTCATAGAATTTGTCTGGTACGACGACCCCAAGTGAGAGGGTCTTAACCCGAACTTTTTCATCGGCGTTTTCTTTCTTAGTAGAAAGGAAGGCAATGATGTCTGGGTGGAAGACGTTCAAGTAAACCACACCAGCCCCTTGGCGTTGTCCCAATTGGTTCGAGTAAGAGAAGCTATCTTCGAAGAGTTTCATAACAGGAACGACCCCAGAAGCGGCTCCTTCGTAGCCCTTGATTGGTGCTCCAGCTTCACGAAGGTTGCTGAGGGAGATCCCAACCCCACCACCGATACGTGAAAGTTGAAGGGCAGAGTTGATAGAACGTCCAATCGCATTCATGTCATCGGTTACTTGGATCAAGAAACAAGAAACCAATTCGCCGCGACGGGCACGACCAGCGTTTAAGAAAGAAGGAGTAGCTGGTTGGTAACGTTGGTGGATAATTTCGTTTGCGATGTCTCGCGCGATAGCTTCATTTCCATCTGCAAAGTAGAGAGCATTGAAGAGGACACGGTCTTCCATGCTTTCAAGGTAGTATTCTCCATCATTTGTTTTCAAAGCGTATTGGTTATAGAATTTGTAGGCTGCCATGAAGGACTTGAATTGGAAGTTTTGGTCTTTGATAAATTGGGCCAATTCCTCTAAAAATTCAGGACGGTATTTCTCGATAAAAGCTCTCTCAATGTAATTGTGCTCGAGAAGGTACTGAATCTTGTCTGTAATCGAGTCAAAGGCTTTAGTATTTGGTACAACATTTTCTTTAAAGAACGCATCCAAAGCTTCTTTATCTTTATGAAGCATGATTTGGCCGTTTACTGGACGGTTGATTTCATTGTTAAGACGAAAATACGTCACATCTTCAAGAGATTTTAATCCCATAATAATCCTTTTCTAGTTCAAAAAAATGAAGAGGAGAAGTCCTCTCTTTACAAGTAAAAAGTCTAGTGTTAGGTTGCTAACGCTAGACCCTATTTAAGCAAAATACTGTGTTTATTAAGAAAGTTTCTTCAACTTAGCTGGTTGAAAACCAGAAAATACTTCATCCGGTGTTTGAATTACTGGAGCAGCATTGAAGCCAAGGTTCTTAACATGCTCTACAAATTCTGGCTGTTCATCTAAGTTAATTTCGCGGTATTCCACATGATTGCTATCGAGGAATCGCTTGGTCATTTTGCATTGAACACAATTATTTTTTGAATAAATGGTTACCATTTCTTTTCCGTTCTCCTATCGAAATATAAATCTGTAAACAGTATAAACAAAATCCAGCAACTTGTCAACAAAATAAAACTAAATATTGTGCAAAGATATGAAATGGAGTTTTCAAAGCACAATATATTGTGGTGAGTGAAAAGTGTGAAAATCGAAGAAATGGGATAGGAATAGGCTTTAAAGCATCTTTAATTAGTTATAATTTTTTGGTGAATCAATATCCTGTGGTACACTTGCTTCTTTTTATTTGAAAGCGGAGGAAAATGTTACTTATAATATAGTAGAAAATTGAAAAGATTTGTTCTCCATTCTTCAGTAGCTTCTTAGAATGTATCTAAATTGGGATTTTTCGCAGTCTTTTTCTGTAAGTCAGTGATAAAAATCTTGAAAAAAATTTCAAAAGATGATATAATACCAAATTGTAAGGGTTATCAAAAGGTAACTCAAAAACTATTTTTTAAAAGGAGAGTCCAATTATGGCTTCTAAAGATTTCCACATCGTGGCAGAAACAGGTATCCACGCACGTCCAGCAACTTTGTTGGTTCAAACTGCTAGCAAATTTGCATCAGACATCACTCTTGAATACAAAGGTAAATCAGTTAACTTGAAATCAATCATGGGTGTTATGAGCCTTGGTGTTGGTCAAGGTGCTGACGTTGTAATTTCTGCTGAAGGTGCTGACGCTGATGATGCGATCGCAGCTATCTCAGAAACAATGACTAAAGAAGGATTGGCTTAAAAATATGACAAAAATGCTAAAAGGAATTGCAGCATCTGACGGTGTTGCCGTTGCTAAGGCATATTTGCTCATTCAACCAGACTTATCATTTGAGACTGTTTCAGTCGAAGATACAAGTGCAGAAGAAGCTCGTTTGGATGCAGCTCTTGAAGCTTCACAAAACGAGCTTTCTCTTATTCGGGAGAATGCAGTAGCAAGCCTTGGTGAAGAAGCAGCGCAAGTTTTTGATGCGCATATGATGGTTCTCGCTGACCCTGAAATGATTGGTCAGATCAAAGAAACGATTCGTACGAAAAAAATCAATGCAGAGGCTGGCTTGAAAGAAGTCACTGACATGTTCATTGCAATCTTTGAAGGAATGGAAGACAATCCTTACATGCAAGAACGTGCAGCAGACATTCGCGACGTTACCAAACGTGTCCTTGCCAACTTGCTTGGTAAGAAATTGCCAAACCCTGCTTCTATCAATGAAGAAGCAATCGTGGTGGCGCATGACTTGACACCATCTGATACAGCTCAGTTGAACAAAAAGTACGTAAAAGCCTTTGTTACTAACATCGGTGGACGTACAAGTCACTCAGCTATCATGGCGCGTACACTTGAAATCGCAGCCGTTCTTGGAACAAATAACATCACAGAACTTGTCAAAGATGGTGATGTTTTGGCTGTTTCAGGTATTACTGGTGAAGTAGTGATCAACCCAACTGAGGAACAAATCGCAGCCTTCAAAGCGGCTGGTGAAGCTTACGCTAAACAAAAAGCTGAATGGGCTCTCCTTAAAGATGCTCAAACAGTTACTGCTGATGGAAAACATTTCGAATTGGCTGCTAACATCGGTACACCTAAAGATGTTGAAGGTGTAAATGATAATGGTGCAGAAGCTGTTGGTCTCTATCGTACAGAATTCTTGTATATGGATTCTCAAGACTTCCCAACTGAAGATGACCAATATGAAGCTTACAAAGCAGTTCTTGAAGGTATGAACGGTAAACCTGTTGTCGTTCGTACAATGGATATCGGTGGGGATAAAGAACTCCCTTACTTCGATCTTCCTAAAGAAATGAACCCATTCTTGGGTTACCGTGCTTTGCGTATTTCTATCTCTGAAACTGGTAATCAAATGTTCCGTACACAATTGCGTGCTTTGCTTCGTGCATCTGTTCACGGTAAATTGCGGATCATGTTCCCAATGGTTGCTTTGTTGACTGAGTTCCGTACAGCTAAAGGTATTCTTGAAGAAGAAAAAGCTAAATTGGTTGCTGAAGGTGTTTCCGTTGCAGACGATATCCAAGTAGGGATTATGATTGAAATCCCAGCTGCTGCAATGCTAGCTGACCAATTTGCTAAAGAAGTTGATTTCTTCTCAATTGGTACAAATGACCTTATCCAATACACTATGGCTGCTGACCGTATGAACGAACAAGTTTCATACCTTTACCAACCATATAACCCATCAATCCTTCGTTTGATCAATAATGTGATCAAGGCGGCTCACGCAGAAGGTAAATGGGCTGGTATGTGTGGTGAAATGGCCGGTGACCAAACAGCTGTTCCACTCCTTGTCGGAATGGGCTTGGATGAGTTCTCCATGTCAGCGACATCTGTTCTTCGTACACGTAGCTTGATGAAGAAATTGGATACAGTTAAAATGCAAGAATACGCTAACCGTGCTCTGACTGAATGTTCAACCATGGAAGAAGTGCTTGAACTTTCTAAAGAATACGTGAACGTAGACTAAGAATGAATCAAGACTAAGACACATCTGTCTTAGTCTTTTTTTACATTGTTCATAAAAATGTTCATTTTATTCGTAATAAACTAGTTAGTAATAAAAATAGTGATTTAAATGTTCGGTTTTTTCTTTAATTTTCCTCGTATATATAGTATAATCATAAGTAAGATTAGGAGGAAAGCGAAGGAATGCAGTAAAAGGTTCGGAAAAGAAAATGAAAGAACTTTTCCTGATAATTTTACATGATTTTACAGGAATCAACTTGAAAATTAAGTGATTTTATAGTAAAATAAGATCAAATAGAAAACGCTTTCAAAAAATAAAGAGGTGAGTATATGGATAGAAGCACAGACTTATGGACATTTGGAAGAGGGGATAATTTCCATCTTCAAGAGTACTTAGGAGCTCACAAGGAAACAAGGGGAGAACAAGAAGGTTTTACCTTCCGTGTTTGGGCTCCCAATGCTCAGGCGGTCGATCTGATTGGTGACTTTACTGATTGGGAAGCACGGAAAATTCCAATGGTTCGTAATGAAGGAGGCGTCTGGGAAGTCTTCTGTTCAGATGCAAAAGAGGGAGATATATACAAATATTTGGTGACACGAAATAATGGTCATCAGGTTCAGAAAATTGATCCTCTAGCGTTATGGATGGAAAAACGACCCAATACAGGGTCTATCATTAAGACCATTCCAGAAAAGAACTGGAAAGACGGTCTTTGGAGAGCACGCCGTAAAAAATTTGGTTTTAAGGAACGACCTGTTAATATCTATGAGGTTCACGCAGGATCTTGGAAACGAAATGATGATTATAGTTCCTATACTTTCAAACAACTAAAAGAAGAACTCATCCCTTATTTGGTTGAGATGAACTACACCCACGTAGAATTTATGCCAGTGATGGCCCATCCATTGGGATTGAGCTGGGGTTATCAGCTCATGGGCTATTTTGCCCTCGAGCAGACTTATGGTAGCCCAGAAGAGTTTCAAGACTTCGTGGAAGAATGTCACCTCAACAATATCGGAGTGATTGTGGATTGGGTACCTGGCCATTTCATTATCAATGATGATGCCTTGGCTTATTATGATGGAACACCAACTTTTGAGTATCAGGATGAACATCGGGCCCATAACTATGGTTGGGGGGCTTTGAACTTCGATTTAGGAAAAAATCAAGTACAGTCATTCTTGATTTCTAGTTTGAAGTTTTGGATTGACACCTATCATTTAGATGGAATTCGGGTTGATGCCGTGAGCAATATGCTCTATCTCGATTATGATAGTGGTCCATGGACACCAAATATTGATGGTGGAAACCTCAACTACGAAGGCGTTCATTTCCTTAGACGTTTGAATGCGATTATTAAGAACGAACACCCAGATGTCATGATGATTGCAGAAGAAAGCTCTGCTGGTCAAAAGATCACAGGCCCAGAAGAAGAAGGTGGTCTAGGCTTTGACTATAAATGGAATATGGGTTGGATGAATGATATTCTCCGATTCTATGAGGAAGACCCGGTCTACAGGAAATTTGACTTTAATCTGGTAACCTTTAGTTATATGTACGCATTTTCTGAAAATTTCCTTCTTCCATTTTCACATGATGAAGTGGTGCACGGTAAGAAGAGTTTGATGCATAAGATGTGGGGAGATCGTTACAATCAATTTGCTGGACTCCGTAATCTCTTAACCTATCAGATCTGCCATCCAGGTAAGAAATTGCTCTTTATGGGTTCAGAATTTGGTCAATTTTTGGAATGGAAGTCAGAGGAGCAACTAGAATGGGGGAATCTAGAGGATGAAATGAATGCTAAGATGCGTCGTTTCACTTCTCAGCTCAATCATTTCTACAAGGAACACAAGGAATTGTGGGAGATTGATGATAGCTTTGATGGCTTAGAGATTATTGATGCAGATAACCGGGATCAGAGCGTCTTGTCTATGGTCCGGAAGAATCGTAAAGGCGAGCTTCTAGTATGTGTCTTCAATATGGCACCAGTAGAACGCAAGGACTTTACGATTGGTGTGCCTGTATCAGCGGTCTATGAAGAAATTTGGAATACAGAATTAGAAGAATGGGGAGGTGTCTGGAAAGAGCACAATCCGACAGTTCAGTCTCAAGAGGGACTGTGGAAGGATTATGAACAAACCTTGACCTTTACCTTGCCGGCTTTAGGAGCTAGCATTTGGAAGGTAAAACGCAAGGTGCGTAAGACAAAATCTAAAACATCAGATAAGAAATGACGATCGGTTGACTCTATGGGAGTCCAAGCTTTAAAAAGAGGAAGTAGTCAATGAAGAATGAAATGCTCGCTTTAATTCTTGCCGGTGGGCAAGGAACACGTCTTGGAAAATTAACCAAAAACATCGCAAAACCTGCGGTTCAATTTGGTGGGCGCTATCGGATTATCGATTTTGCGCTATCAAACTGCGCCAACTCAGGAATTCACAATGTTGGTGTGATTACACAGTACCAGCCACTTGCCCTTAACAGCCATATTGGGAATGGTTCCAGCTGGGGCTTGGATGGAATCAATACGGGTGTGTCTATTCTCCAACCTTATTCAGCTAGTGAAGGAAATCGTTGGTTTGAAGGAACTAGCCATGCCATCCTCCAAAACATCGACTATATCGACAGCATCAATCCGGAATATGTCTTGATATTATCTGGGGACCACATCTATAAGATGGATTACGATGATATGCTTCAAGCGCACAAGGATAATAATGCAAGCTTAACTGTTGCCGTCCTAGATGTACCTTTGAAGGAAGCAAGCCGTTTTGGAATCATGAATACAGATGCCAATAATCGGATTGTCGAATTTGAAGAAAAACCAGCTGAACCAAAATCTACCAAGGCTTCCATGGGGATTTACATCTTTGACTGGGCTCGTCTCCGCAATATGTTGGTTGCTGCTGAAAAGAGTGATATCGATATGTCAGACTTCGGTAAAAATGTCATTCCAACTTATCTAGAATCAGGCGAAAGTGTTTATGCTTATGAATTCAATGGTTATTGGAAAGACGTTGGTACGATTGAGTCTCTTTGGGAAGCCAATATGGAATATATCGATCCAAATAATGCCTTGGATAGTCGCGATCGTCACTGGAAAATCTATTCACGCAACCTCATTTCTCCACCGAACTTCTTTGGGGAACATGGCCACGTCGAAGATTCTCTTGTCGTCGACGGTTGTTCGGTAGACGGTACAGTCAAACACTCCATCTTATCAACAGAAGCTCAAGTTCGTGAAGGAGCAGTTGTCGAAGATGCTGTCGTGATGAGCAATGCCATTATCGGTAAAGGAGCTGTCGTGAAACGCGCGATTATCGGAGAAGGCGCAGTCATTGCAGAAGGTGTCGTGATTGATGGAACAGAGGAAGTACAAGTTGTCGGTTACAATGAAAAAGTGGGGGTAGCAACAGATGAAGATTGATAAATATTCAGCCATTTTAGGAAATACAGTTGGGTATCATGATATGTCCACTTTGACCAGCCATCGTCCGGTAGCATCCCTACCGTTTGATGGGAAATACCGCTTAATCGACTTCCCATTGTCTAGTCTTGCAAATGCTGGTATTCGTAGTGTTTTTGGGATTTTCCAACAAGAAAATATTAGTTCGGTCTTTGACCATATTCGTTCAGGTCGTGAGTGGGGCTTGTCTACTTTATTGAGCCACTATTACCTCGGAATCTATAATACTCCGGTTGAAAATACAACGGTAGGGCCAGAATACTACCAACAATTATTGACCTATTTGAAACGGTCTGGTTCTAATCAAACAGTTGCTTTGAACTGTGATGTATTAATGAATATTGACCTAAATCAGATTTTCCACCTTCATAATACCATTGATCGTCCGATTACAGTGGTTTATAAAAAGTTGCATCTGCAAAACATTTCTGAAGTGAATGCTGTCTTGGAAATTGATGAAACAGACCATGTTACAGAGCAAAAACTTTTTGATGGTAAGAATCCTGATGAAGTCTACAATATGTCAACAGATGTCTTTATTGTAGATACTCCTTGGTTGATTGAAAAAATTGAAGAAGAAGCCAAAAAAGAATACCCACAAAAACTTCGCTATATCTTACGTGAATTGGCGGTGGAATACAATGCCTTTGCCTTTGAGTATACAGGCTATCTAGCAAATATTCACTCAGTTGAATCCTATTATCAAGCAAACTTGGATATGTTGGAAAACCAAAAATTCATGAAGCTCTTTTCACCAAATCAAAAGGTGTATACAAAAGTGAAGAATGAAGAGCCAACTTATTATTCCAAGACTTCAAATATCAAATCGTCCCAATTTGCTTCTGGTAGTATTGTAGAAGGAACCGTTGAACGCTCTGTTGTTTCACGCCGGGTACACCTTCATGAAGGTTCAGAAGTCCGCAGTAGTCTTCTTTTCCCTGGTGTTGTCATTCATGAAAATGCAATCGTCGAACATGCCATCCTGGATAAGGGGGCCGAAGTGGCTGCTGGTGTGACGATTCGTGGGACAAAAGAAGCACCTGTCGTGGTTAAAAAAGGAACGATTGTTACAGAGGATATTGTCTAATGAAACTATTATTTGTTGCAGCTGAAGGAGCACCGTTTTCTAAAACAGGTGGCTTGGGAGACGTCATTGGTGCTCTTCCTAAATCCTTAGCTAAAAGTGGTCATGACGTGCGCGTGATTCTCCCTTACTATGATATGGTAGAGGCAAAATTTGGGGATCAAATTGAAGACGTCTTGCATTTTGAGACCAAGGTTGGCTGGAGAAGTCAATATGTGGGTGTGAAACGCATTGTACGAGATGGGGTCACCTTTTACTTTATTGATAACCAACACTATTTCTTTAGAGGCCATGTATATGGTGACTTTGATGATGGCGAACGGTTTGCCTTTTTCCAGCTTGCGGCTTTAGAAACGATGGAGCGGGTTGACTTCATTCCAGATGTTCTTCATGCCCATGATTACCATACAGCGATGATTCCTTTCTTGCTGAAGGAGAAATACCGTTGGATTCAAGCTTATCATGGGATTAAGACAGTATTGACAATCCATAATTTGGAATTCCAAGGTCAGTTTGACCCAGGAATGTTATGGGATCTATTCGGAGTGGGATTTGAACGCTATGCAGACGGAACACTTCGGTGGAATGATTGCCTGAATTGGATGAAAGCCGGCATTCTATATGCTGACCGTGTGACAACCGTATCTCCTAGTTATGCACATGAGATTATGACTTCTGAATATGGTTGTGGCTTGGATCAGATCCTTCGGATGGAGTCTGGCAAGGTGACCGGTATTGTTAACGGGATTGATGCAGATCTATATAATCCTGAAACTGATCCGCTCCTGACGTATCACTTCAGTCTCTCAGATCTTTCAGGTAAAGCAGCTAGTAAACGAGCTCTTCAAGAACGTGTCGGTCTACCCGTTCGCGATGATGTACCTTTGTTTGGAATTGTCTCTCGTTTGACACGTCAAAAAGGTTTTGATGTTGTGGTGGAAGAGTTGCATCAACTCTTGCAAAAGGATATTCAGATTGTCTTGCTCGGTACAGGAGATCCTGGATTTGAAAATGCCTTTGCTTGGTTTGGTCAAGCCTACTCAGATAAACTTTCAGCTAATATCACATTTGATGTCCAATTGGCCCAAGAAATCTATGCAGCGTCAGATGTCTTCTTGATGCCAAGCCGCTTTGAACCATGTGGCCTTTCTCAAATGATGGCCATGCGTTATGGAACCCTTCCTTTGGTGCATGAAGTTGGCGGACTTCGAGATACGGTCCAACCGTATAATGTTGTTGATGGAAGTGGAACAGGCTTTAGCTTCAATAATTTATCTGGCTACTGGTTTAACTGGGCAGTTGATGAGGCTTTAGCTGTTTACTACAATGACAAACAGGCTTGGTATGGCCTGCAAGAACAAGCCATGACTCGTGATTTCTCATGGGATACGGCTAGTCAACGATACAACGATTTATACCAGTCCTTATAAGTAAATCTAGTGTAAAAACGCCTTTCGAGGCGTTTTTTGTTTTGTTTTCTTCCTATAAAGAAAACGGTTTATTTTTTTGAGTTTTAGAGCTTGCTAAAATAGAAGAAAAAAGATAAGATAGGTAAAGGTAAAAAATCCCGGGAAGGTCCTTGTTTTTGGAGATGGTCCCATCCTCTTTAATCAATAAGGGCCTACATGTGGTTCAAATATTACTATATAGGAATTTTAGGATGAAAAAAGCTAAACAAACTTTTGAAAAAATGACCAAATATTCGATTCGGAAATTATCTGTCGGGGTTGGTCCTGTTGCCATTGGAGCCTTTTTATTAGGGGGGACTCTCTTAGGAGCTCGTCCTGTACAAGCAGATCAGGTGACCTTACCTGCTAATGTGCACTTAGGTTATGTGACAGAAGAAGAGCTAACCTCTGAAGAAAAAGCACAGGTGATTCATGCAATTCCTGAAGACTATCAAAATGAAGATACCTTCTTTCTAGTCTATAAGAAGAAGGAGGCAACTCAGCCAGTGCTTCCCCAAACTGGAAGTCAGGAAGTGGCATTGTTAGGTCTAAGTCTAGCTACTGCTTCTTTTGCTGTGCTCTTACTTTCTAAAAAGCACAGAAAGAAAGTCATGGCTGTCCTTTTGATTGGAGCTATGGGCCAAAGTCTTCTGCTACCAATTGAAGTTGCAGCTTTGCAAAACCAAGTTTTACGTGCTTATAATCAGAATCTTTCGATCGCATCTAGTAAAGATCTGGCAAATGGCGTGATTCATATTGATGGCTATGACTATGTTGGCTATCTGCGCTACCCGTCTGTCCAAAAGACGAACTCACAAGAACCAAAAGCTATTCAGAGAATCCAACCATCTGTAGAGAGTTCGATCAAAACAAGTGCAGGGATTGCACAAATGGAACCACAAGCGCGTGTGACGCCAGAAGTCGCTCCAGCCTTTCCTCAAGTTGAAAAACCAAGCCTTGAAGTATCTACTGAGCCTATGCCGTTTGAAATTGTCAACCAAGCTGATCCTACATTAGCCAAAGGGCAAACCAAGGTGCTGACAGCTGGCCAAAATGGCGAGCGGACCATCTTGACGGAAGTGAGTGTGGTAGATGGACAAGAAGTTCGCAGAGTAGTTGAAAGCAAAGTCACCAAAGAACCAGTTTCACAAATTCTTGCCGTCGGGACAAAAGAAGATGCCCAACCAACCCCTCAACCTAGCCCTTCTCCAGTTGTAACGGCTAAGGGGACGCAAGAAGAAGGTCATGTCGGTGAAGCTCCTGTACAGCCAGAGACTCCAGCCTATACAGGAGTAGTGGAAGCCAAGGGAACACAAGAAGAAGGCCATGTTGGTGAAGCTCCTGTTCAACCAGAGAATCCAGCCTATACAGGGGTAGTAGAAGCCAAGGGAACACAAGAGGAAGGCCATGTTGGTGAAGCTCCTGTACAGCCAGAGAATCCAGCCTATACCGGTGTCATCGAAGCCAAAGGAACGCAAGAGGAAGGCCATGTTGGTGAAGCTCCTGTACAGCCTGAGAACCCAGCCTATACCGGTGTCATCGAAGCCAAGGGAACGCAAGAAGAAGGCCATATCGGTGAAGCCCCAATTCAGCCTGAGAACCCAGTTTACCAAATAACGGAAGGAACAGTTACAGAAACAGAAACGGTGCTCCTTCCTTATGAAACTGAATATGTACCAGATGCGGACCGCTATACTGATGAAGAAAGGATCCTTCAAAAAGGAGAGGCCGGTAGCCAGGAAATTCGTCGTGTCTATAAAACGGTCAATGGTGAGAAAGTTGGAGAGCCTCTCAGCACGACAACTGAAACGGTAAAAGCTCCTGTGACAGAAAAAATTAGTCGTGGGACCAAGGCGATTGAAGGCCAAACAGAGGAAGTTGCTTTTGAGGAAATTCCATTTAAGACGGTAACCGAAGAAGATGCCACCCTGCTAAAAGGAAGCGAAACGGTTTCTCAAGCAGGAAAAAATGGGAATAAGAAAATCACCAAGGTCTACAAGACCATTAAAGGTGTAAAAACTGCGGATGCTCCAACAGTTTCGGAGGAAGTCGTTGAACAAGCCCAAGATCGGATCATTAAAAAAGGGACCAAAGAACTAGACAAGCCAACTTTGACCTTGACCCAGGTCGATAAGGAAGAGTTGAAGCGCAGTGCTAGGGCTTCCTATCATTTAGACAAACCAGAGGGTGTGACCATCAAGTCCATCCAGGCGGTGTTGAAGAAGGGCGATCAAGTGGTGAATACTTTTGCCCTTTCAGAGGCTGATTTAGCAGCAGCCTTAGCGGACTTGGACTACTACAAGGATTATACGCTGGCAACGACCATGGTCTATGACCGTGGAAATGGGGATGAAGAAGAAGTTCTCAAGGAAGAACCACTAAGACTTGACCTTAAAAAAGTTGAGGTCAAAAACATCAAGGAAACTAGTCTGATTAGCGTGGATGACCAAGGCCTTGAGACTGATCGTAGCCTCTTGTCAGAAACACCTTCAGATGTGAAACCTTATTACTTAAAGGTTACCACCCATGATAATAAGGTCACAAAACTGGCCGTTGATAAAATCGAAGAAGTGACGGTAGATGGAGCGACCTTATACAAAGTAACAGCCAAGGCTCCAGATCTCATCCAACGGACTGCGGACAACCTGTTCAGTGAGGACTATGTCCACTACATTGCAAAGCCGAAAGCTCATGAAGGAGATGTCTACTACAATTTCAACGAACTAGTAAAAGCTATGCAAGCCAATCCGACTGGTACCTTTAAGCTTGGTAGCAGTATGAATGCAAGTAATGTGCAACCAGCTGGCAAGTCTTATGTAACCAATGCCTTCAAGGGAATATTGGAAAGTACAGAAGGCAATAAATTTGCTATTCATAACATTACGAGACCGTTATTTGGTAACATTGAAGGTGGTACTGTTAAGAATCTCTTGCTTGAAAATGTTAACATTGACATGCCTGGATTTGATCGAGTAGCACCAATCGCAGGTGTCATCAAAAATAATGCGACTGTCGAAAATGTTAAAGTAACAGGAAGCGTTGTTGGAAACAACGATGTAGCTGGTATTATCAATAAAATTGATGGTAGTGGGAAGGTAAGTAATGTTGCCTTCATCGGGAAACTGCACGCTGCTGGCAATAAAGGTAGCTATCTAGCAGGTGTTGTTGGCGAGAACTGGAAAGGTATTGTAGAAAAGGCTTACGTTGATGCTGAAATCACTGGGAACAAAGCCAAAGCTGCAGGTTTAGTTTATTCTTCTCAAAATGGTGGGAATAACAATACGCTTGGTAGAGAAGGAGTTCTCAGAAATTCAGTTGCTAAAGGTTCGATTGAACTGAAAGAAGCGGTCCAATCTGGTGGCTTACTGGGGACCAACTGGGCTTTGGGAGCCATTGAAGACAACATCACCATGATGAAAGTCAAAACAGGTGAGATGGTCTTCGGACACTCGGATATCGATGCAGATGATTACTTTACCTATTCAAGAACCAAACGCAATTACAGTGTGGAGGGCGTGAGTGAAGGGAAGAAATCCTTTAACAACTCCCGTAAAATCCCTAGCATTTCCCTTGCAGAAGCTGAGCAGAAAATTGAAGCAATGGGAATTACTGCTGATAAATTTGAAAGCACGAAACCTGTTGAAGATAAACTCAATAACCTTGTTAACAAAGACGATCAATACAAGGCAATTGATGGCTACGACACAGCTCGCGAACTTGCTTACCGCAATATTGCTAAACTGCAACCATTCTACAATAAAGAGTGGATTGTGGATCAAGGAAATAAATTGGCTGCGACTAGTCCTCTCTTGACCAAGGAAGTCTTGTCTGTGACGGCCATGAAGGGCAATGATTTTGTAACAGAATTGGCTGATGCCGACCACATTCTGATCCATTACTCGGATAAGACAAAAGATATCTTTAGCATTTCACCGAAAGATTCAAAAGTCAAACAAGTGAAAGAGTACAGCGTAGCGGAGCTCGGTGAAGTTGTCTACACGCCGAACATGGTGGACAAAGACCGTAGCGATCTCATTAGTGCCATTGTTGAAACATTAAATCCAGTCGAATTACAATCTGACCCAATCTACACACATCTTGGTAGAACAGGACCTAACAAAGTCAATGCCATTAAGAACCTTTATCTTGAAGAATCCTTCAAAGAGGTGAAGGATAATTTGACTCACTTGGTGAAACAGTTGGTTGAAAACCAAGACCATCAATTGAACACGGATGAGGCTGCCAAACGGGCACTCATCAAGAAAATTGAAGATAACAAGGCGGCAGTTCTTTTGGGTCTCTCTTATCTCAACCGTTATTACGGAGTGAAATTTGATGATGTCCATCTCAAACAGCTCATGTTGTTCAAGCCAGACTTCTATGGTAAGAATGTCGATGTCTTAGACCGCTTGATTGAAATTGGTTCAAAAGAAGACTATATCAAAGGGACTCGTACCCACGATGCCTTCCGTGAAGTCGTGGCTAAATCGACTCTTTCTGGAAATCTTAATGACTTCCTTAAGTACAATATGGAACTCTTTACAAGCGATACAGACTTGAATGATTGGTTTATCAAAGCAACCAAAGACAATGTCTATATTGTAGAGCCAAAAACAACAACTCCTGAGTTTGCCGATAAGAAACATCGAGCATACGAAGGCTTAAACAATGATGTTCACGGTAAAATTATCTTGCCACTCTTGAACTTAAAAGATGCCCATATGTTCTTGATTTCAACCTACAATACCATGGCCTATAGTTCCTTCGAGAAATATGGTAAGAACACAGAAGCGGAACGAAATGCCTTCAAAGCGGAAATCGACAAGGTGGCTAAAGGACAACAGGATTACCTGGATTTCTGGTCACGTCTCGCAACGGATAAGGTTCGCAATCAGCTCCTGAAGAGCAACAATATGGTGCCGACCCCTGTTCTCGATAACCAAAACTATAAAGGCATTAGCACAGATCGTTATGGACATACAGATAGTGGCAAAGATGTCGCTCCAATCCGTGAATTGTACGGGCCTACCGATCGTTACCATGCGACAGATTGGCGCATGGGGGCTGTAGCTCGAATTTACGGAAATCCATATAAAGACGACTCTGTCTTCTTCATGGTGACCGATATGATTAGTGACTTTGGGGTTTCTGCCTTTACCCACGAAACGACGCATGTCAATGACCGTATGGTTTACTTAGGTGGTTGGAGACACCGCGAAGGAACAGATATTGAAGCCTTTGCCCAAGGAATGCTCCAAACACCATCTGTATCTAATCCAAATGGGGAATACAAAGCCTTAGGTCTCAACATGGCCTATGAACGTCCTAACGATGGCAACCAATGGTACAATACCAATCCAAACAATCTTCAATCACGTGATGAGATTGATCGCTACATGAAAGGTTATAACGATACGCTCATGCTTCTGGATTATCTTGAAGGAGAAGCTGTATTGGACAAACATAGTAAGGACTTAAACAATGCTTGGTTCAAGAAGGTTGATAAACAATACCGAGGAGCTAACACCAAGAATCAATTCGATAAGGTTCGAGCTTTGAGTGATGAGGAAAAAGCGATTGCTTTAAACACAGTAGATGACCTCATCACCAACAACTTCATGACCAATCGTGGTCCTGGAAATGGCGTCTATAATCCGTCTGACTTTGGTTCAGCCTATGTGACTGTGCCGATGATGACAGGTATCTATGGTGGGAACACTAGTGAAGGGGCTCCTGGAGCCATGTCCTTCAAACACAATACCTTCAGAATTTGGGGCTATTATGGCTATGAAAAAGGATTCCTGGGTTATGCTTCAAACAAGTATAAACAAGAGTCTAAACAAGCTGGACTTGCCACTCTAGGAGATGACTTCGTCATTCAGAAGATTTCTGATGGAAGATTCAGTACCCTTGAAGATTGGAAGAAAGCTTACTTCAATGAAGTGGTAACCAGTGCCAAAAATGGAATGCAGGCTATTGACATCGATGGGAAGACCTACAATAGCTATGAAGGCTTGAAACGTGCATTTGCTGAAGCAGTGGATAAAGATAAGGCTACTCTAAGTAACGGTTCTGTCAAATTTGACAATACGGTTGCACTGAAAGAAAAAGTCTTTAAGAAATTGCTGCAACAAACAGACAGTTTCAAAACGTCTATCTTTAAATAATCGAATTCTCTCATCTGCTGAGCAGGTGAGAGTTTTTTAGAAGAAAAAATGAATAGAGGTGGACAAAGTGTCTAAAAATTAAAAGGAATCAATCGTAGGTCGGAAAAATTATCATATTAAAAAAATAACGTAATTTAACAAAAACGCTTTCTTTTCTAGGAAATATTTGACTATTATATCTTTTAGGAGTAAACTAAGGAGGTAAAATTTATAAAAGGAGAATTCATCATGAATTTAACATTTTTAGGTCTTTGTTTAGCCTGCTTTGGTGTATCACTGGCAGAAGGTTTGATGATGAGCAGCCTATTGAAATCTGCGTCTCGTCAACCAGAAATTATTGGTCAATTGCGTAGCCTCTTGATTCTTGGTGTTGCCTTTGTCGAAGGTACTTTCTTCGTAACCTTGGTTATGGCCTTCATTATCAAATAAGCACTTCTATTTTAGAAAAGGAGGTGTCAAAACTTGGAAGAAAGTATCACTCCAACGATAACTCTTGGACCTGTAACTTTTAATTTGACCCTACTTGCTATGACCTTGATTGCTGTTTTGGTGGTTTTTGGCTTTATTTATTGGGCCAGCCGTAAAATGACGATCCGACCAAAGGGCAAACAAAATGTGCTGGAATACGCATATGACTTTGTCGTAGGCTTCACCAAAGGAAATATTGGGGAACATTATATAAAGGACTATTCCTTGTTCTTGTTTGTTCTTTTCCTATTTCTTTTAGTGGTCAATAACATTGGATTGATGGCTAAAATCGAAACGACCAATGGTTACAATTTGTGGACATCACCAACCGCTAACCTGGGTTATGACTTTGCCTTTTCATTTTTGATCACCTTAATCGCCCATGTAGAAGGAATTCGCCGACGTGGTGTGAAGGAATATTTAAAGGCTTTTGTGACACCTGGATTTATGACCCCCATGAATATTTTGGAAGAATTAACGAACTTTGCCTCCTTGGCACTTCGGATCTTCGGAAATATCTTTGCGGGTGAGGTATTAGCAAGCTTGCTCGTGAACTTATCACACCAAGCTTTCTATTGGTATCCATTTGCCTTTATTGGTAGCATGGCATGGACTGCATTTTCAATTTTTATTTCATGTATCCAAGCCTATGTGTTTACCATGTTGTCATCAATCTATATTGGTAAGAAAATTAATGGTGAAGAGTAAGTAGAGGAGGAGTAGAAGAATGCATGTATCAATGAGTGAAATTATTGGTAACTTTATTCTCATTGCTGGTTCCTTCCTATTATTAATCTTTTTAATAAAGAAATTTGCATGGAACAATATCAATGGAATTTTAGAAGCGCGTGCCAAAAAGATTACAGATGATATTGATGGAGCAGAATCAGCTCGTCAAAAAGCTGAGGAACTAGCAAGTAAACGTGAAGAAGAGTTGGCAGGTAGCCGCAAAGAAGCTGCGTCTATTGTCGAAAATGCAAAGGAAACTGCAGAAAAGAACAAATCTCAGATCCTTTCAGAAGCCACTCAAGAAGCAGTACGTTTGAAAGAAAAAGCGCAACAAGAAATTGCGCATAACAAAGAAGAAGCATTGAACAGTATCAAAGGCGATGTGGCAGATCTCACTGTCAATCTTGCCAGCAAATTGTTGAGTCAACAGCTGGATGCTGAAGGTCAACGCCAACTGATCGATCGCTATCTTGATGAATTAGGAGAAGCCTAATGGACAAAAAGCAACTGATGGTGATTGAGAAATATACCCAGCCTTTTGTTCAATTGGTCTTTGAAAAAGGAGAACAAGATCTTGTCTTTGAAAAATTGACCCAAATCAAGGGCATTTTTGAGGAGACTGGACTTGCTAACTTCTTAGCTCATATCGGTGTAGAGGATGAAGAGAAAGCAAAAAGTCTCAGACTTTTTCAACCCTCTGATTCACAATTACTCGACCATTTGATTGAAGTGGTTATTCTCAATCATCGTGAAGCCTTATTTTATGACATTGTAACGATTTGTTTGGATCAGATTCAACTGTTGAGCAACGCATTTGTCGTCACTGTTACGACAGTTGCTGGTTTGGATCCTGTTCAAGAGCAAAAGCTAGTACCCATTATCGAAAGAAAATTTGGGATTCAAGTTCGCTCGATCCAACAAAAGATCGATCCAGATTTAATTGGTGGCTTTGTCGTGACAGCCAATCATAAAACGTTGGATACCAGTCTCAAACACCAATTGCAAGTTATAAAATCTAAATTGAAATAGAAAGTGGTGTGAATTTTGGCGATTAACGCACAAGAAATCAGCGCTTTAATTAAGCAACAAATTGAAAATTTCAAGCCAAACTTTGACGTCACTGAGACAGGTGTTGTAACCTACATTGGTGACGGGATTGCCCGCGCTCATGGGCTTGAAAATGCCATGAGTGGTGAGTTGTTAATCTTTGAAAATGGCTCATACGGGATGGCCCAAAACTTAGAAACAATGGATGTCGGGATCATCATCTTGGGTGATTTCACGGATATTCGTGAAGGAGACTCTGTCCGTCGTACAGGTAAAATCATGGAAGTCCCTGCAGGGGATGCCTTGATTGGTCGTGTTGTCAACCCACTTGGCCAACCAGTAGATGGTTTGGGTGAGATTGTGACAGATAAATTCCGTCCAGTTGAAACACCAGCTCCTGGTGTTATGCAACGGAAATCTGTCTCAGAACCCCTACAAACTGGTTTGAAAGCCATTGATGCCCTTGTTCCAATTGGACGCGGTCAACGGGAATTGATCATCGGGGACCGTCAAACAGGGAAAACTTCGATTGCCATCGATACCATTTTGAACCAAAAGGGTCAAGACATGATCTGTATCTATGTGGCGATTGGTCAAAAAGAATCAACAGTTCGTACGCAAGTAGAAACTCTCCGTAAATACGGAGCTATGGATTATACGATTGTGGTAACCGCTTCGGCTTCTCAACCGTCTCCATTGCTTTATTTGGCACCTTATGCTGGGGTTGCCATGGCAGAAGAGTTCATGTATAACGGTAAACATGTTTTGATCGTCTATGATGATTTGTCAAAACAAGCCGTAGCTTACCGTGAATTGTCCCTTCTTCTTCGTCGTCCACCAGGACGTGAAGCCTTCCCAGGGGATGTCTTCTATCTCCACAGCCGTTTGTTGGAACGTTCTGCGAAAGTTTCGGATGAATTGGGTGGGGGTTCTATTACAGCTCTTCCAATCATTGAAACCCAAGCAGGGGACATCTCCGCTTATATCGCAACCAATGTGATTTCGATCACAGACGGACAAATCTTCTTGCAAGATAGTTTGTTTAATGCCGGTATTCGTCCAGCCATTGATGCCGGATCTTCTGTTTCCCGGGTTGGTGGATCTGCTCAAATCAAGGCTATGAAGAAGGTTGCTGGTACCCTTCGTATCGACCTTGCTTCCTACCGTGAATTGGAAGCCTTCACGAAATTTGGTAGTGACTTGGATGCTGCGACTCAAGCGAAATTGAACCGTGGTCGCCGAACAGTTGAAGTCTTGAAACAACCTGTTCATGAACCATTGGCTGTTGAAAAACAGGTTGTGATCTTGTATGCCTTGACTCATGGTTTCTTAGATAGTATTCCAGTAGACGACATTCTTCGTTTCCAAGAAGAGTTGTTTGAATACTTTGAAGCACATTATCATCAAATCTTTGAGACGATTCGTTCAACACATGATCTTCCAGCAGAAGAAGAACTGGATGCAGCCCTTACAGAATTTGTCAACCAGTCAAATTTCAAATAGAAATAGGAGTGGAAGATGGCAGTTTCATTAAATGATATAAAAAATAAAATTGCATCCACTAAAAATACCAGTCAAATTACCAATGCCATGCAGATGGTCTCTGCTGCTAAACTCGGGAAATCCGAGCAAGCAGCCAAGGATTTTCAGGTTTATGCTGCCAAGGTACGTAAGTTATTAACAGACTTGCTCCATGGACATGAAACAGAAAATGCCAAGTCCCATCCGATGTTGGTGAGTCGTCCGGTAAAAAAGACAGCTTATATCGTTATTACATCTGATCGTGGTTTGGTCGGGGGTTACAATGCCTCCATCCTTAAAACCATGATGGAAATGAAGGCAGAATATCATCCAACTGGAGATGACTTTGAAGTGATCTGTATTGGAAGCGTCGGTGCGGATTTCTTCCGTGCCCGTGGGATTCAGCCGGTATACGAATTGCGTGGTTTGCCTGATCAGCCTAGCTTTAAGGAAGTTCGCAAGATCATTTCGAAAACAGTCCAAATGTATCAGGAAGGCTTGTTTGATGAGTTGTACGTCTGTTACAACCACCACGTCAACAGTTTGACGAGTCAAATGCGGGTGGAACAAATGCTTCCAATTATTGATTTGGACCCAAATGAAGCGGATGAGGACTATGTATTGAATCTAGAATTGGAATCTAGTCGAGATGCCATTTTAGATCAATTGCTTCCTCAATTTGCTGAAAGCATGATCTATGGTGCCATTATTGATGCTAAAACAGCTGAAAATGCTGCTGGGATGATGGCCATGCAAACTGCAACAGACAATGCCAAGAAAGTCATTGATGAATTAACGATTCAATACAACCGTGCTCGTCAAGCAGCGATTACACAAGAAATTACCGAAATCGTTGCGGGTGCTAGCGCCCTTGAATAGTTGTCGGATACAATTTTAAATACAAAAACAGATGCTTGAAAGAGAACTTTTGAGCAGTAGAAATTACTTAGAATAGGAGAATGACATGAGTTTAGGCAAAATTTCTCAGGTCGTAGGTCCCGTCGTAGACGTTGCCTTTTCCGTTGGAGATAAACTTCCTGAGATCAATAATGCGCTTGTAGTCTATAAAAATGACCAACAAAAATCAAAAGTCGTTCTTGAAGTAGCTTTGGAACTTGGTGATGGGGTCGTACGAACCATCGCCATGGAATCAACCGATGGTTTAACCCGTGGAATGGAAGTCTTGGACACAGGTCGTCCAATCTCTGTTCCTGTCGGAAAAGAAACCTTGGGACGTGTCTTCAATGTTCTTGGAGATACCATTGACTTGGATCAACCTTTTGCTGAGGATGCTCCTCGTGACTCCATCCACAAAAAAGCTCCATCCTTTGACGAGCTCTCTACTTCAGAAGAAATTCTTGAAACAGGGATCAAGGTCATTGACCTCTTAGCCCCTTATTTGAAAGGTGGGAAGGTCGGACTCTTCGGTGGTGCCGGAGTTGGGAAGACTGTCTTGATTCAAGAATTAATCCATAATATTGCCCAAGAACACGGTGGGATTTCTGTATTTACCGGTGTTGGGGAACGGACACGTGAAGGGAATGACCTTTACTGGGAAATGAAAGAATCTGGCGTTATTGAAAAAACAGCCATGGTCTTTGGACAAATGAATGAGCCACCTGGAGCACGGATGCGTGTTGCTTTGACTGGTTTGACCATTGCGGAATATTTCCGTGATGTCGAAGGTCAGGACGTTCTCTTGTTTATCGACAATATCTTCCGTTTCACCCAAGCAGGATCTGAAGTATCAGCCCTTTTGGGACGGATGCCATCAGCCGTTGGTTACCAACCTACTTTGGCAACTGAAATGGGGCAATTGCAAGAACGGATTACGTCAACCAAGAAAGGTTCTGTTACATCCATCCAAGCCATCTATGTGCCAGCCGATGACTATACAGACCCAGCGCCAGCAACCGCCTTTGCCCACTTGGATTCAACAACCAACTTGGAACGTAAATTGGTACAATTGGGGATCTACCCTGCGGTGGACCCATTGGCATCAAGCTCACGTGCCCTTTCTCCAGAAATCGTAGGAGAAGAACACTATGCAGTAGCATCTGAGGTCAAACGTGTCCTTCAGCGTTACCATGAATTGCAAGATATCATTGCTATCTTGGGGATGGATGAATTGTCTGACGAAGAAAAGACCTTGGTTGCTCGTGCTCGCCGGATCCAATTCTTCTTGTCACAAAACTTCAACGTTGCGGAACAATTTACCGGTCAACCTGGTTCATACGTACCTGTTGCAGAAACTGTTCGTGGTTTTAAAGAAATCTTGGACGGAAAATATGACCATCTTCCTGAAGATGCCTTCCGTGGTGTTGGATCGATCGAAGATGTGATTGCCAAAGCTGAAAAAATGGGATTCTAAGAAGAGGTGAAAGATGAGTCAAATGAACGTCCAAATCGTTACACCGGATGGACTGGTTTATGATCATCATGCCGCATTTGTATCTGTCAAGACAATTGATGGTGAATTAGGGATTTTACCTCATCATATCAATACCATTGCGGTTTTGGCTGTAGACCAAGTAAAGGTTCGTCGTGTCGACGATGACAAACATATTGATTGGATTGCAGTCAATGGGGGGATTATCGAAGTAGCAGGTAATGTCATTACCATTGTTGCCGATTCTGCCGAACGTGCTCGAGATATCGACATTAGTCGTGCAGAACGTGCCAAACTGCGAGCTGAAAAAGCGATTGAAGAAGCCAAAGATCAGCATTCGGTTGATATGGAACGTCGTGCTAAAATTGCTCTTCAACGCGCCATTAACCGGATTAATGTCGGAAATCGTTTATAACATATTAAAAAATAAGGTAGAGGTCTTGTCCTCGCCTTATTTTTGTTGAGTGAGAATCAAAAGAAGAAAGTGAGAATCAAATATGGTATAATAGCTGTATGATCCAAATGATTTTTAACTTTTCAAGCCATTTATTGTTTATCTTTTTTGCCTATTACCTATTGTTGAACCTAGTTCAATGGGAAAAGTTTTTAAAAGTAAGTGCTGAAAATGCGGTTAAAATCCGTTTTTTGATCTTGATGCTCAGCATTGGAATCGGCTATCTAGCCAGCTCATTTTTTATCAGCGTGTATGAGATGAGTCGGCAGATTTTTATTGGCCAATTCTAGCCACATTTTATCAAAAATATGGTATGATAGAAGTCGTGACTTTAAGAAATTGGAGAACAATCCCGTATGGAAAAAATAATCGTTAATGGTGGAAATAATCGACTAGTTGGAACTGTCAAAATCGAAGGAGCAAAAAACGCTGTCCTTCCGCTTCTTGCTGCAACAGTCCTTGCAAGTGAGGGCGTGACAACCTTAAAAAACGTCCCTGTTTTATCAGATGTCTTCACAATGAACAATGTTGTTCGTGGCTTGAATGCACAAGTGACCTTCAATGAAGAAGAAAATACGGTTGTCGTAGATGCGCAAGAAAAATTATCAGAGGAAGCGCCTTATAAGTATGTGAGCAAGATGCGGGCCTCTATCGTTGTCTTGGGTCCTGTCTTGGCACGCAATGGCCATGCTAAGGTTTCCATGCCTGGAGGCTGTACGATCGGTAGTCGTCCAATAGACCTCCATCTCAAAGGTCTGGAAGCCATGGGGGCTGAAATTACACAAACGGCCGGCTATATTGAAGCGAAAGCAGATCGTCTCAAGGGAGCACATATCTATATGGACTTCCCATCAGTAGGGGCGACACAAAATATTATGATGGCCGCAACCTTGGCTGATGGAGTCACCGTGATTGAAAATGCTGCGCGGGAACCTGAGATTGTCGACCTAGCTCTTTTGCTCAACAAAATGGGAGCTACTGTCAAGGGGGCAGGAACTGAGACCTTAACCATCGTCGGTGTGGAGAGCTTGCACGGGGCAGACCACAATGTTGTACAAGACCGCATCGAAGCTGGAACCTTTATGATTGGGGCAGCTATGACCGGTGGAGATGTCTTGATCGAAGATGCCATTTGGGAACACAACCGTCCGTTGCTGTCTAAGATGCAGGAGATGGGCGTGACGGTAACCGAAGAAGAAAATGGAATTCGGATTCAATCGGATATCAGTAAGCTCCGTCCAGTGACCGTTAAAACCCTTCCATATCCAGGATTCCCAACCGATATGCAGGCTCAATTTACAGCCTTGATGGCCATGGCTAAAGGTGAGTCCACCATGATTGAAACTGTTTTTGAGAATCGCTTCCAGCACTTAGAAGAGATGCGTCGAATGGGCGTTCACTCAGATATTATGCGGGATACAGCTCGTATCGTAGGAGGTGAAAGCTTCCAAGGTGCAGAGGTCATGTCGACCGATTTGCGTGCGAGTGCAACGCTTGTCTTGATGGGCTTAGTGGCAGAAGGAGAAACAAAGGTCAGCAAATTAAGTCACTTAGATCGTGGTTATTATCAATTCCATGAGAAATTGGTGGCACTAGGTGCAGACGTGAAACGTGTAGAGGAAGAAGACGATGAAAACTAATCTTCGCTATGTTGGAAAACAGCTAGGAATTGTCCTCCTGTTGGCTGTGATTGCCATCATCATTTTTGCAGTTGGTTTGGTCATTGGCTATGGAGTGATTGGCGATGGAAAGAATCCATGGTCCATTCTCTCTCCGGATACCTGGTCAGAAATCATTGGGAAGCTAACCGGCAAATAAGATTTAAATAACATTGAGTAAAAAGGAGAGCAGCGAATCGAGTCAGTGACCCATCTAGCGCTGCTCTTTTTTGGAGAGAGGCATGACAAAACAAACAGTAAGCAAACGAACCAAACAAACCCTAGCAGGTTTTGTGGTGGCAACAGCCCTAGCAATCGGGGGCTATTATTTTAATCAACCGACGATAAAAGAAGCGACGGATCAGGTTGTTTCCGTGGTGACCAGTAGCCAAGAGGAAACACCCAGTAAAGAGTTAGCTAGCTCGGTACTAACGAAATCTGCTCGTTCACAATTAGGAAATGACATAGAATGGAATGGAGCTGGAGCCTTTGTCGTTAAGGGCAATCGAACAGATTTGGATGCCAGTGTGGCTAGTCAACCCTATGCGGATAACAAGACAAAAGAAGTCAATGGAAAGACCGTACCGACAGTGGCCAATGCCATCATGACTAAGGCGACTCGTCAGTACAGAGATCGCGATGCAACAGGAAGTGGCCTAACCGATTGGAAACCTGCAGGTTGGCATCAGGTTCATAATCTGTCAGGCGAGTACGACCATGCTGTGGATAGAGGTCATCTATTGGGCTACGCCTTGATCGGCAATCTCAAAGGCTTTGACGCCTCTACTAGCAATCCCAAAAATATCGCCGTTCAAACGGCTTGGTCTAATCAAGCCAATGATCCTCATTCCACCGGTCAAAACTACTACGAGACCCTGGTTCGAAAAGCGCTGGATAATAACAAGCGGATCCGCTATCGGGTCACCTTGATCTACAATCAGCCGGAAGATCTGATTCCTTTAGGTTCTCAGATCGAAGCCAAATCGAGTGATGGGACCCTTGAGTTCAATGTCTTTGTTCCCAATGTTCAAAGTGGAATGAGCCTGGATTACCAGACAGGAAAAGTAACCATCCATCAATAAGCAAAAAAGCAGGTTTATTTAAGTTATTTTTAAGAATGGAGTGTTACAATTGCATACCTTCTTTAAGAGAAAGGAGAATGTATGAGAACTATTTTTCGGTTTTTCAGAGGAATCCTTCGCATGGCTTGGAGTCTCTTTTGGGGATTTTTCTGGACCATTGCCATCAGTTTTCTCATCCTTGTGGGGATCATCTATTTCACAGATTCTCCTAGTTCTGGTATGGATGGGGTTGGGCGAGCTGCCCAAAAGGTTGTCTATCAAGTTGGAAATTTATTTGGTGATCAGGGCTTTGTATCGCGCTTTGGGATGGCGCCTAGCTCACAGACGACGCAGACGGACAATCATGAGCATAGTGGTGCTCGCTGGGAAAAAGCAGAGGCCACGGTTTATCTAGATCCCAATATCAGTCAAACTTTTATAAAAGCCTATCGGGATGCCATTGAGGCTTGGAACCAAACAGGTGCCTTTACTTTCAAGCTGGTCACAAATGAAAAAGAGGCCAATGTGGTCTTGACCGAAATGGACAACGCATCCGTTTCTGCAGCAGGAGAGACTGCCTCTCAAACCAACCTCTTAACCAATCGGTTCACCCACATCACAGTTCGCCTCAATCGCCATTATCTTTTAAATTATGTCTATAACTATAGTTATGATCGGATTGTCAATACAGCTGAGCATGAGCTAGGCCATGCGATTGGGTTGGACCACACAGATGGAGAATCGGTTATGCAACCAGCTGGCTCTTTCTACAGTATCCAGGATTCAGATGTAGAAGCAGTACGGCAATTATACAAGGAATAATGAGTTTTAAAATACTTGCTAAAAGTTCTGGGCCTCAAGGGGCTCAGGATTTTTTTGATGCTTCGTCTTCCCTTGTTTAATCCGTAAAAAGATAGTAAAATAGGGACATGATTATTTTACAAGCCAACAAAATTGAACGCTCTTTTGCAGGGGAGGTTCTTTTTGATCATATCAGCCTGCAAGTGGATGAACGGGACCGGATTGCTCTGGTCGGAAAGAACGGAGCCGGCAAGTCTACGCTTTTGAAAATCTTGGTGGGAGAAGAAGAGCCGACTTATGGTGAAATCAATAAAAAGCGCGACCTTTCTCTCTCCTATCTGGCTCAGGATAGCCGCTTTGAGTCGTCCAATACTATCTACGATGAAATGCTTCATGTCTTTGACGATCTCAGAAAGACCGAGAAAAGCTTGCGTCAAATGGAGCTGGAGATGGGGGAAAAAACAGGGGCTGACTTAGAAAAGCTCATGCAGGACTATGACCGTTTATCGGAAGAATTCCGTCAAGCTGGTGGTTTTACCTATGAGGCAGAAATTCGCGCGATTTTAAACGGCTTCAAGTTCGATGAGTCCATGTGGCAGATGAAGATTGAAGAGTTATCTGGTGGGCAAAATACCCGTCTAGCCCTGGCCAAGATGCTTTTGGAAAAGCCAAATCTCTTGGTACTGGACGAGCCGACCAACCACTTGGATATTGAGACCATTGCCTGGTTGGAAAATTACTTGGTCAATTATAGCGGGGCCCTTCTCATTGTCAGCCACGATCGGTATTTCTTAGACAAGGTCGCAACCATTACTTTGGACTTGACCAAGCATTCTTTAGATCGCTATGTCGGTAATTACTCCAGTTTTGTGGAGCAAAAAGAACAAAAATTGCTGACTGAAGCCAAGAACTACGAGAAGCAACAAAAAGAAATTGCAGCGCTCGAAGACTTTGTTAATCGCAATTTGGTGCGAGCGTCGACCACCAAGCGGGCCCAGTCTCGTCGCAAGCAGTTGGAAAAAATAGAGCGCCTAGACAAGCCCGAAGCTGGGACCAAGTCTGCCCATATGACCTTCCATTCTGATAAGGCCTCTGGCAATGTCGTTTTGACAGTAGAAGAGGCGGCCGTTGGCTATGACGATCAAATCCTGTCCGAGCCGATCAATCTGGATATCCGCAAGATGAATGCGGTCGCTATTGTAGGACCAAATGGGATCGGGAAATCTACTCTTATCAAGTCCATCGTCGGGCAGATTCCTTTTATCAAGGGAGAAGCTCGTTTTGGAGCCAATGTCGAAGTGGGCTACTATGACCAGATCCAAAGTAAACTAACTCCTCAAAACAGTGTCTTAGATGAACTCTGGAATGACTTTAAACTGACACCAGAAGTGGAGATCCGCAACCGCCTGGGAGCCTTTCTTTTCTCAGGGGACGATGTCAAGAAAACCGTCGGCATGCTGTCAGGTGGAGAGCGGGCCCGCTTGCTATTGGCCAAGCTTTCCATGGAAAATAACAACTTCTTGATTCTCGATGAACCGACCAACCACTTGGACATCGATAGCAAGGAAGTACTGGAAAATGCCTTGATTGATTTTGATGGGACCCTGCTCTTTGTCAGCCACGACCGCTACTTTATCAATCGGGTGGCTACACAGGTCTTGGAACTCTCAGAAGAGGGCTCCACTCTTTACCTAGGGGACTATGACTATTATCTGGAGAAGAAAGCAGAGTTAGAGGCCCTTGCTGCAGTGCAAGCAGAAGCTGTGCCCGCTTCTTCAACGGAAGAAGTCACCAGCAATAACTATCACTTGCAAAAGCAAAACCAAAAGGAACTCCGCAAAATCACCCGTCGCATTGAGCAATTGGAAGCAGAGATGGAAGAGCTAGATCAGAAAATCCAAGACATCACCGAAACCATGCATAGCACCAATGATGCAGCCGACTTGGTCCAACTGCAAAGCGAGCTAGACCAACTGACTATTCAACAGGAAGCTGTCATGGAAGAGTGGGCAGAACTGTCAGAGCAGGTGGAATAAATGGAAGATTTAGGCAAAGTTTTTCGTGAATTTCGAATCAGTAAGAATTATTCGTTAAAAGAAGCTGCAGGCCACCAATGAAACCGGCGAACTCATGGAAAGCCAGCAGCAAATCGACCAGCTGACCGCCGCCCAAGAAGAAGCCATGATAGAATGGGAAGAACTAGCGGAGAAAGTGTAGTTTTCTAATTTGCCTAAGGAGAACATTGTGATGACTGAAAATGATTGGTTTATGAAGCAGATTAAAGGTGTAGCCGATATTATTGGTACAACTTTGCGCCTGCAGATTCAGAATTTAGATTTGGGGCAGTATGAGGATGAGGAAGGAAAATTCATCAACGGGAATCACTATCTTCAGCAAGTTTTAGAAGAGCAGCGCTTTGCGGAGGCCATTTCTTTTGTTGAAGAGCAGATGAAACGCCTACCTCTTCATCAGTATGATCTATTGGTTGATTGGCTGATTTCTTACTTAAGACAATTAGATTTTTCCGTTAAAGAAGAACATGGATTCTACGAAGGATATTTGCAAGAGTTAGAAAGGTACTTAAAGGAATTTAAGTGGTAATCAAATGGAAGATTTAGGCAAAGTTTTTCGTGAATTTCGAATGAGTAAAAATTATTCATTGAAAGAAGCTGCAGGAGAAGCTTGCTCGACCTCCCAGTTATCCCGTTTTGAATTGGGGGAGTCGGATCTGGCTACGTCGCGCTTCTTTGAAATTTTGGACAATATCCATGTGACGATTGAGAATTTTATGGATAAGGCCAGAAATTTCCAACACCATGAACATGTGGCCTTGATGGCCCAGATTATTCCGCTTTACTATGCAAATGATATTGCGGGTTTCCAAAAGCTTCAAAGAGAACAACTGGAAAAGGCTAAAGGTTCGACCAATCCCCTCTATTTTGAATTGAACTGGATCCTGCTACAAGGCTTGATTTGCCAGAGAGATGCCAGCTACACGATGAAGCATAGTGATCTGGAAAAGGTGGCGGATTATCTCTTTCAAACGGAAGAATGGACCATGTATGAGTTGATTCTCTTTGGCAATCTTTATAGCTTTTATGATGTGGATTATGTCACTCGGCTTGGTAGAGAAGTGATGGAGCGGGAAGATTTCTACAAGGAAATTGGTCGCCATCGAAAACTGGTCTTGATTTTAGCTCTGAATAGTTACCAGCATTGTTTAGAACACCGTTCTTTCGAAAATGCCAGCTATTTTGAAGCCTATGTGGAAAAGATTATCGGGAAGAGCATCAAACTCTACGAACGCAATGTCTTTCATTACCTCAAGGGATTTGCCCTCTATCAGAAGGGACAAGAGAAAGAAGGGAGTCAGCAAATGCAAGAGGCTATGCATATTTTTGATGTGCTAGGTCTTCCAGAGCAGGTAGCTTACTATCAAGAACACTTTGATAAATTTGTAATAGATGAATGTTCCTAAATAGGAGAGAGATAAAGGAGATTTTATGAACCGACATGCGGTCCAATTAATTAGTCGTGGAGCGATTACCAAAATTGGGAATATGCTCTATGATTATGGGAATAGTGTCTGGCTGGCCTCAATGGGGACTATAGGAAAGACGGTATTAGGAATCTATCAGATTTCTGAGTTAGTGACAGGGATCCTCGTGAATCCTTTTGGAGGGGTGATTTCAGACCGTTTTTCTCGTCGCAAGATTTTGATGACGACCGACTTGGTGTGTGGTCTCCTGTGTTTGGCGATTTCTTTTATCAGAAATGATCGTTGGATGATTGCGGCTCTGATTGTTGCCAATATTGTTCAGGCCATTGCCTTTGGTTTTTCTCGACCTGCCAATAAAGCCATTATTACAGAAGTTGTGGAGAAAGAAGAGATTGTAACCTATAATGCGCACTTGGAGCTGGTCTTACAAGTTGTTAGTGTCAGTTCTCCCGTGTTTTCTTTCCTAGTTCTACAATTTGCCAGTCTCCATGCGACCCTCTTACTAGATGCGCTGACCTTTTTCATTGCCTTTGTCCTAGTGGCATTCCTTCCGAAAGAAGTAGCAAAGGTTCAAGAAAAGAAACAGTTTACCGGGAAAGATATTTTTTCTGATATCAAGGATGGGTTAGACTATATCTGGCATCAGAAAGAGATTTTCTTTCTCTTATTAGTGGCTTCTAGCGTCAATTTCTTTTTTGCGGCTTTTGAGTTTTTACTTCCCTTCTCGAATCGTCTATACGGGGTTAAAGGAGCTTATGCGACCATTTTAACGCTGGGAGCTATTGGATCTATTCTAGGAGCACTTGTTGCCAATAAAATGAAATCAAGTATGAGAATTCTCCTGTTTTTACTGATCATGGCAGGGGTCGGAGTGTTCATAATGGGCTTGCCTCTTCCGCCTTATCTTTCCTTTTCAGGAAATCTGGTCTGTGAATTTTTTGTGACCATTTTCGACATCCACGTTTTTACCCAAGTACAAACCAAGGTGGAAGATGATTATCTAGGTAGAGTATTGAGCACAATTTATACCTTGGCTGTTCTCTTTATGCCAATCGCCAAAGGGTTGATGACTTGGTTGCCAAGCGTCCGTATGGAATCATTTCTCTTGATTGGAGCTGGGGTTATTCTCTTTTCACTCTTGGCTCAGCTAGTAGCTAAGCAGCTTTAATCAAAAGAACAGTAAGGATCCTTTGATAAATTTGTAAACCATTATTTTTCCCAAATAAGGGACAAAATGAAAACCTCTTTCATGAACTGATACAATAGTTTCAGAAAATGAAGGAGGTTTTTTTATGAATCGACATGCAGTCCAATTAATTACTCGTGGAGCGATCAATCGAATGGGAAATATGCTCTATGATTACGGGAATAGTGTCTGGCTGGCCTCGATGGGGACTATAGGAAAGACGGTATTAGGGATTTATCAGATTTCTGAACTTGTCACCTCCATTCTAGTCAATCCATTTGGTGGCGTGATCTCAGACCGGTTTTCCCGTCGCAAGATTTTGATGACGACCGACTTGGTTTGTGGTCTCCTTTGTTTAGCGATTTCGTTTATCAGGAATGATCGTTGGATGATTGTAGCCCTGATTGTTGCCAATATTGTCCAGGCCATTGCCTTTGCATTTTCTCGTACAGCCAACAAAGCCATTATCACTCAGGTCGTAGAGAAAGATGAGATTGTGACCTATAATGCCCACTTGGAGTTGGTCTTACAAGTAGTTGGTGTCAGCTCTCCTGTGTTCTCTTTCCTTGTTTTACAATTTGCCAGTCTCCATGCGACCCTCTTACTGGATGCACTGACCTTTTTCATCGCCTTTGTCCTAGTGGCATTCCTTCCGAAAGAAGAAGCCAAAGTTCAAGAAAAGAAACGGTTCACAGGAAAAGATATTTTTTCGGACATCAAGGATGGACTAGACTACATCTGGCATCAGAAAGAGATTTTCTTTCTCTTGTTGGTGGCTTCCAGCGTCAATTTCTTTTTTGCAGCTTTTGAGTTTTTGCTTCCTTTTTCGAATCGCCTTTACGGGGTCAATGGAGCATATGCGACCATCTTAACCTTGGGCGCTATCGGCTCTATCATCGGAGCTTTGATTGCTAATAAATTTAAATCAAGCATGAAGATGCTTCTCTTCTTATTGATTTTAACAGGAGTAGGAGTCTTAATGATGGGCTTGCCCCTTCCGCATTTTCTCTCCTTTTCTGGAAATTTGGTCTGCGAACTCTTTATGACAATTTTTAACATTCACTTTTTTACCCAGGTTCAAACCAAGGTAGAAGGAGACTATCTAGGCCGGGTCTTAAGCACCATTTTTACCCTTGCCATTCTCTTTATGCCCGTAGCTAAAGGATTGATGACCTGGTTGCCAAGTGTCCGAGTAGAATCCTTTCTCCTGATTGGAGCTGGCGTCATCCTCTTTTCACTCCTAGCTCAAGTAGTCGCCAAGAAATTACAAGCAAAAGAAGGTATATCAGCATGAAAAAAGCACCGATCGGTGCTTTTTAGTTGTTTTCTTTTTCTTCTGTCTTGATTTATTTCTTTGCTTCTTCCAGTTGCTTTTGAGTGCTCTTGAGTTCTTTTTTTAGGGAGAAGCCCTTTGAAAAATTAATCAAGTTCATGACGAATGCACCTAAGAGGACACAGAGCAAGATCAGAATGATCAAGGGTAATTTAAATTGGACCAAGAGGAAATTTACGGTAACCGATTGCATGTTTGCAAGGGAAATACCAGCAATCAATAAAATTAAAAGTAATAAAGCAATGTAGTGTAGATTATTTTTGTTCATCATTATCTCCTTATTGTTCAGCAGGGGCCTTGCTTTTCACATCAGCGTACTCTTCCGGCTGCTCTAGGCTTAGAATCTCCTCATAAGCCGGTAGGGAAAGGTCCTTGCCATATTTATTTTTTAGGGCAGTGCTCACTAGGCGATAGGCCAAATTGGCATTTCGGGACAAGATAGGACCGTGGAAGTAGCTGCCAAAGACGTTCTTGTAATGAACCCCTTCGCACCCATCTTCTTTGTTGTTCCCATTTCCATAGACGACCTTGCCCAGTGGTTTTTCATCTTCCGCCAAGAAGGTCCGACCTTGGTGGTTCTCAAAACCATAATAGGTTTCGTTAAATTCTTCGTTATGGATCTTGATATCACCGATATAGCGGTTGTTGACTTGGTTAAGCGTATAGTGGCCCATAATGCCGAGTCCTTCAATGCGTTTGCCAGAAGCTTCAATGTAGTATTGGCCTAGAAGCTGAAAGCCACCACAGATAGCAAGGACCACACCATCGTCATCAATAAAGCGTGCAAGGTCTTCTTTTTTATCTGGAAGATCTTCTGATACAATGGTCTGTTCGTAGTCTTGTCCTCCACCGAAAAAGGCGATATCATAGGCATCAGGGTCAAATCGGTCTTTGAGAGAGACGATATCCACTGTGACATGGGCTCCAAGTTTTTCCGCAACGTACTTGAGCATGAGGATATTCCCATTGTCTCCGTAGGTATTCATTAAGTTGCCGTAGAGATGGGCAATGCGCAGGCTGTAAGGATACTGTGCCTGATCAGAAGATTCTAGAGAAGTATAAGTCATTAATTCATCTCCTTTTCAATCAGGTGTTCTTGGGCCAAAAGTTCACGGAATTCAAGCATGGCCGTATAAGTGGCTAAGATATAGGCGTGAGGGGTTTCCTGTTGCTGGATACGTTGGAAAACCTCTTTTAATTCAGACATTTCTGTGATTTGATCAGCAGGATAGCCAGTGACCCGAAGTCGCCGAGCAATCTCAGAGTGGCGCACCCCGCCAGCATTGATTTCTGGAATATCCATCTGGGTGATTTGCTCAAAGTCCGCATCCCAGATCCAGCTGGTGTCGATTCCATCCGCATAATTCGCATTGAGGAGGACCGACAAGCTAAAGGAATAAGGTGCTAGTTTGATCATTTCAATGGCTTGGGTCGCACCAACTGGATTCTTAATCAGAACCAAGGTACATTCCTTATCCCCAATCTTAAAGGTTTCCTGACGACCAAAGACAGCGCGACTGCGATCAAATCCTTGCTTAATCACTTCAGGTTGCACTCCAAAAAATCCAGCAACGGAAACAGCAGCTAAGGCATTGTAGATGTTGTAGAGACCGCCGATATTGATGTGGTAGTCTTGGCCTTGAATCCGGAATTGGGAAGAACGATGGGTTAAAGAGAGGAGGTCTGATACGGCATAAGTCAGAGGAGGTCTGTGGAAACCACAGTGCTCACAGATATAATCCCCAAGATTAGCATAGGTATTGAGCTTGTACTTGAGAATATTGTGGCAATGCGGACAGAGGATTCCTTCCGTATTGTAATGAGCTAGTTGTGGCTCTGATTTGTCAATATCAAATCCATAATATTGGATCGGATTGGATAAGGTCTGACTATTAAAGAGCGGACTATCACCATTTAACAAGACTGTTGCAGTTGGGACCTTGTGAATGGCATCCAAAATCATTTGGTAGGTCGTATAGATCTCTCCATAGCGGTCCATCTGGTCCCGGAAAATATTAGTGACCACAAAAAGGCTGGGCTTAATATAATCACAAATCCGAGAGAGGCTGGCCTCGTCAATTTCAAGTACCGCAATCGGTCGATTTGATTTCGAATGCTTAGCCCGTAAGAAGGTCGTTGTAATCCCAGAGATCATATTGGCCCCACTTGGATTGGTCAAAATAGGTCCAAAAGCTTCTTGGAGAATACCTACTGTTAGCGCAGTGGTCAGGGTTTTTCCATTTGTCCCTGTAATCACAACAATCTCATAGTTTTTTGCCAGTTGACTGAGAATATCTTTATCAAATTTGAGGGCTACTTTACCTGGTAGGGTTGATCCCCGCCCCATCTTTTCTAGAATAGAGCCGGAAAGCTTTCCTGCCAGAAGGCCCAAGGTTGTATTTATCTTCATAAATCATATTTTATCATAAAAAGCATCAGAAGGTTACAGAAAAATCTGTTGAAACGTGTTATAATAAGATGATGTCTTTTAGAGAAGTGGTAGGTATGAGAATATGAATATTCAACAGTTTTCAAATCCACAATTTTGGACCAGTTTGTTCCCGAATTGGTGGAGTGTTATTATCAATATCATCGATATTGCCCTGGTGGCTTGGTTGTTGTATTTTTTGATCAAGGCCATCGTCGGGACCAAGATCATGATTTTGGTGCGTGGGGTCATTATCTTTTTCTTGGCTCAATTTTTAGCCAATTTTTTGGGTTTAACGACTATTTCTTGGCTGATCAATCAAGTGATTACCTATGGGGTTATCGCGCTGGTTGTGATTTTCTCCCCTGAAATTCGGATTGGCTTAGAGCGTTTAGGTCGGGCGACAGAATTTTTTACGACGAGTGAAGTCAGTCAGGAAGAGAAAATGGTACAGGCCTATGTTAAGGCAGTGGCTTATATGAGCCCACGTAAGATTGGTGCCTTGGTAGCTATTCAAGGGGCCAGAACCCTTCAGGAATACATTTCTACAGGGATTCCACTAGATGCGGAAATTTCAGGAGAATTGCTGATTAATATCTTCATTCCTAATACTCCTTTGCACGATGGAGCGGTCATTGTCCGCAATGATAAAATTGCCGTTTCTTGTGCCTACCTACCCTTGACGGAAAATACCGGAATTTCAAAAGAGTTTGGAACGCGTCACCGTGCAGCCATTGGTTTATCTGAAGTTTCTGATGCCTTTACTTTTGTGGTATCCGAAGAAACGGGCGGGATCTCTGTGACCTACAACGGAACCTTCCGACACGATTTAACTTTAGAAGAGTTCGAGTCAGAATTGAGAGCCTTCTTGGTTCCTGAAGAGAATAAACCGAATAGTTGGAAAGAGCGTCTATTTGGGAGGGTGACAAAATGAGATCGAAAAAAGAATTTCTTTATGTTTTCGCCTCCGTCTTATTGTCCTTTATCTTGTTTATCAATGCTTCTTCCTTTAATTTTCAAAATAATAGTAGCGCTAGACAAGTGAGCTCAGAGACCTACACCAATACCTTGACCAATATTCCAATTGATGCCAAATACAATGACAAGAAATATTTTGTCAGTGGATTGACGTCAGAGGTAACGGTCTTTCTTAAAGGTTCAAACCGGGTCGCACTTGCAAGTGAGATGCAACCGGGCACTCGTAAGTTTCGCGTGGTAGCGGATCTTCGTAAGGTCAAGGAAGGTACCGTTGAAGTGCCGTTGATTGTGGAAGATCTTCCAGCTGGTTTGACAGCAACCGTAGAGCCTCAGAAAGTTTCTGTAAAAATCGGGAAGAAAGCGAAAAAATCGTTTGCAGTTAGAGCCACGATCCCGGACAATCAAATTGTGGATGGAATTACGGTAACGGATATTTCTCTTGAAAAAACTAAGGTGGAAGTGACGAGTGATCAAGAAACCTTAAGTCGTATTGATCATGTCCAAGCTGTCTTCCCATCCAGTGAGATCATCAGTGGAAATTATAGCGGAGCCATTTCCTTAAATGCAGTGGATGCTCAAGGAAATATTCTACCAGGCTTGGTTAATCCGAGTGAAACACGGATTCAAGTGACTACAAAGAGTAGCTCGTCTACGTCAAGCTCTAGCAGTTCGTCGTCGACCTCTTCCAGTTCAAGTAATTAGAAAGTAAAAAGGTAATCAAAAATGGGTAAATATTTTGGAACGGACGGTGTCCGTGGAGAAGCAAATGTAGAATTAACGCCAGAATTAGCCTTTAAGTTGGGTCGTTTCGGTGGTTATGTGTTGAGCCAACATGAAGAAGAAACACCTTTGGTATTTGTTGGACGTGATACGCGTATTTCTGGTGAAATGCTGGAGCATGCTTTGATCGCTGGCCTCTTATCAGTTGGGATTCGCGTTTATAAGTTGGGTGTGATTGCCACGCCAGGTGTTGCCTATCTGGTTCGTACGGAAAAAGCCAGCGCCGGCGTTATGATTTCTGCTAGCCACAATCCAGCCTTGGACAATGGAATCAAATTCTTTGGTGGTGATGGTTTCAAATTGGATGATGATCGCGAGCTTGAAATTGAAGCCTTGCTTGATGCCGCTGAAGATACCCTTCCACGTCCAAGTGCGCAAGGTTTAGGAACAGTCATGGAATATCCGGAAGGCTTGCGTAAGTATCAAGAATTCCTTGTATCGACAGGTGTCCAACTCGAGGGCATGCACGTGGTTTTGGATACAGCAAATGGTGCAGCCTCTACCAGTGCTCGTCAAATCTTTGCAGATTTAGGAGCTCAATTGACTGTCATCGGTGAAAACCCAGATGGTTTGAACATCAATGATGGGGTTGGCTCTACTCACCCAGAGCACTTGCAAGAGAAAGTGAAAGAAGTAGGCGCAGCGATTGGTCTTGCCTTTGACGGAGATAGTGATCGCTTGATTGCAGTGGATGAAAATGGAGAAATCGTAGACGGGGATAAGATCATGTACATCATCGGTTCGTATTTTTCAAGCAAGGGCTTGCTCGAAAAAAATACGATCGTTACAACCGTCATGTCCAATCTCGGTTTCCACAAGGCATTAGATGCGAAGGGGATTCAAAAAGAAATCACAGCTGTTGGAGACCGTTATGTGGTCGAAGAAATGCGCAAATCTGGGTATAACCTTGGTGGGGAACAGTCCGGTCATGTAGTCATCATGGATTACAACACGACTGGTGATGGTCAATTAACAGGCGTTCAATTAACCAAAATCATGCAAGAAACCGGCAAAAAATTGTCTGAATTAGCTGCAGAAGTAACCATTTACCCACAAAAGCTTGTCAATATCCGGGTTGAAAATAGCATGAAAGACAAGGCGATGGAAGTGCCTGCTATTCGTGAAATCATTGAAAAAATGGAAGCGGAAATGGCAGGAAATGGTCGTATCCTTGTGCGTCCAAGTGGAACCGAACCCCTCCTTCGTGTCATGGCAGAAGCACCAACTCATGAAGAAGTAGACTACTATGTGGATACCATTGCTGCAGTTGTCCAGGCAGAAATTGGTCTTTAACCTTGTAAAAAACATGGCTCGCAAATAGGCGAGCAGAGGAGGTATATATGAAACAGGTTCGTCAAATTGTATGGGCACTTGTCTTAGTGCTAACGATTCTATTCACAGCTGGTTTGACTAAAACCATTCAGGCCGCAGAAGTCTCGTCTTATACACAGACAGCAAGCTTAACGAAAGATGGCAATCCTTTAACGAATGGCAGCAAGGTGTTGACAAATGAAAAATTGTCAGCAAGTATTTCTTTGACCTTCCCTGATTCGCAAGCCATTCAAGCTGGTGATACCTTAACACTTAGCTTACCAAAAGAATTAACCCTCTACACAGCATTGGAATTCAATGTTCTTGAGGAAGGCCAATCCAATGGTCAAACTGTGGGGAAAGCTGTCGTTGATACAGGTAAGAAAACAGTGACCGTTACCTTTAATGATTATTTCGTATCTCATCCACTCAATAAACGAGTTGCCTTGCATTTTGATGTAAAAGTAGATTCCGAAGTGGTCACTAAAACATCCCCAATCCAATTTAAACTTGGAAATACGGATTTTTCATTGAATTATGAAAAAACAGATGGGGAAGCTGGAGACTATGAGATGAAATATGGCTACCAAGATAAGTCTGATCCGACCATTGTCAAATGGCGTATTCTCTTAAATGCTCGTCAAGATATCCTCCGTGGAATGGTCATTAAAGACAAATTTGGAGATGGTTTAACTCTAGTTGAAGGTAGCTTGCGTGCTGTTCGATATAATCCTGTACCAGGTGGCATCAAGAACGAAGCGCAGATTTTAAATCTTCCAGTTCTTGATAACTTTACTAAAAAAGCGGTTTTTGAAAAGAATGCAGATGGCAAAATTACTGGCTTTACCATTAATTTTGGAGATAACTACAACTGGCCAATGTATATCGAATATTCGACCAAAGTAGCTCCTGGTACAAAAGTAGGTGATCTTGTTCATAACGCGTTAACATGGACAGCAACCAATTTCCCAGCACCTCGTAGCTTAACCCGCGAAGTGAGATTAGAATCAGGATCTGGCGAAGGATTGGGTGAGAAAGACCAAACGCCACCGACACCTAGCACAACATCCTCATCAAGTTCATCGTCTTCATCAAGTTCATCGTCTTCATCAAGTTCTAGCTCTTCATCAAGTTCTAGCTCTTCATCAAGTTCTAGCTCTTCATCAAGTTCATCGTCTTCATCAAGTTCTAGTACTTCATCAAGCTCATCATCAACTTCTGTCAAAGAAGAAGAAGCACCAAAACCTGGTAAGAAAAAAGTTCTTCCAAGTACAGGTGAGAAGATGACACCGGTTGTTCTTGTCATGGGTGTCTTACTGGCGGTTCTTTCTGTTAGTATTTTACGAGTAAGAAAAGATTCCTAAATCTATCCATAAAAGATCAGACGTTTGTCTGGTCTTTTTGTGTAGGCTCGATTTGAAAAATCCCCTATTTCGTGGTAAAATAGGGCTAATGAATTTATAGTAATCGAGGTATTAGCAGTGGCTTTTGGAGATAACGGAAAACGTAAAAAAACACCATTTGAAATGATCACGATGGTGGTTATTGTGATTATGTTGATTGTAACGGTTGGTGCAATCTTTGCAACCGCAATTGGTGCTCTTTCTTATTAAGACGCACGCAGAAATAAAGGAAATCATCTATTTATGAGTATGTTTTTAGATACAGCCAAGATTAAGGTCAAGGCTGGAAATGGCGGCGATGGCATGGTGGCCTTTCGCCGTGAAAAATATGTCCCTAATGGCGGACCTTGGGGTGGTGATGGAGGTCGTGGTGGCAATGTCATCTTCGTAGTAGACGAAGGCTTGCGCACCTTGATGGACTTCCGTTATAATCGGCATTTCAAAGCCCAAAATGGGGAAAAAGGAATGACCAAAGGGATGCACGGACGGGGAGCAGAAGATCTCTATGTACGAGTTCCCCAAGGAACGACCGTCCGAGATGCTGAGACTGGCAAGGTCATTACCGACTTGGTTGAAAATGGACAAGAGTATATTGTAGCGCACGGAGGCCGAGGAGGTCGCGGAAATATTCGTTTTGCCACTCCTAAAAATCCAGCACCAGAGATTTCTGAAAATGGAGAGCCTGGTCAGGAACGTGAATTAGAGTTAGAACTGAAGGTCTTGGCAGATGTTGGTTTGGTTGGCTTCCCTTCTGTTGGGAAATCGACCCTTCTCAGTGTCATCACTTCAGCCAAACCAAAAATTGGGGCTTATCATTTCACAACCATCGTTCCAAATTTGGGAATGGTTCGGACTCCGTCTGGAGAATCCTTTGCCGTAGCAGACCTTCCTGGATTGATTGAAGGGGCTAGCCAAGGTGTTGGACTAGGAACCCAGTTCCTTCGTCACATCGAGCGCACTCGAGTTATCTTGCATGTTATTGATATGTCAGCCAGTGAAGGACGCGATCCTTACGAAGATTATGTTCAAATCAATAAAGAGCTTGAAACCTACAATCTTCGTTTGATGGAGCGACCTCAGATTATCGTGGCAAATAAGATGGATATGCCAGAGAGTCAAGAAAACTTGAAAGAGTTCAAGAAGAAATTGGCAGCCAATTACGATGAGTTTGATGAACTGCCACAGATCTTCCCGATCTCTAGTTTGGCGCATCAAGGTTTGGACAACTTGTTAGAAGCAACGGCAGAATTGTTAGACAAAACGCCAGAATTCCTCTTGTATTCAGAAGACGAAATGGCCCAAGAAGAAGTTTACTATGGCTTTGATGAAGACCAGACAGCCTTTGACATCAGTCGTGATGACGATGCCGCTTGGGTCTTGTCTGGTGAAAAACTTGAAAAACTCTTTAATATGACAAATTTCGATCGAGATGAAGCGGTCATGAAATTTGCTCGTCAATTGCGTGGAATGGGTGTTGATGAAGCTCTCCGTGCACGTGGAGCAAAAGATGGCGATATCGTCCGGATCGGTAAATTCGAATTTGAGTTTGTAGATTAAGGGTGGTCCTGAGCGGATCAAGGATTCCAAATAAGAAATGAGGCTTTTTCAGTGGGAGATAAACCAATATCTTTTCGAGATGAAAATGGAAATTTTGTTTCAGCAGCTGATGTTTGGAATGCTGAAAAATTAGAAGAACTCTTTAATACGCTAAATCCTAAGCGCAAGTTGCGCCTACAAAGGGAAAAATTAGCAAAAGAAAACCAGCAGAAGTAAATAGACTTGGAGAATACTATGGCAAAAACAATTCATACAGATAAAGCACCTGCAGCAATTGGACCTTATGTTCAAGGGAAAATCGTAGGCAATCTTCTCTTTGCAAGCGGACAAGTTCCCTTGTCACCTGAAACAGGAGAAATCATTGGCGAAACCATCCAAGAACAAACAGAGCAAGTCTTAAAGAATATTGGGGCTATTTTGGAAGAGGCTGGGACAGACTTCGACCACGTGGTGAAAACCACTTGTTTCTTAAGTGATATGAATGACTTTGTACCTTTTAATGAGGTCTATAAAACAGTCTTTACCACAGAGTTTCCAGCTCGATCTGCTGTTGAAGTAGCACGCCTGCCACGTGATGTGAAGGTTGAAATTGAAGTTATTGCGGAAATCAAGGCCTAATAACCATTCAAAGACAAAAAGACAGAGTGGAAAGCAGGAAACTGTAGGCCACTCTGTTTTATTTTGGGAGGAGAAAATGACAGAAAGTAAGATTCAACTAGTCATGGTAACAGGGATGAGCGGTGCTGGCAAGACCGTCGCTATCCAATCGTTTGAGGATTTGGGCTACTTTACCATCGATAATATGCCACCGGCGCTCTTGCTGAAATTTATTGAACTCATGCGCCTTAGCCCAGATAACAATAAATTAGCCGTTGTTGTGGACATGCGGAGCCGTTCTTTTTTCAATGAAATTCGCACCATTTTGGATGAATTGGACAACCAAGAAGACCTCGATTTCAAGGTTCTGTTCTTGGATGCCACTGACAGTGAGTTGGTAGCACGATACAAGGAAACACGTCGTAGCCACCCACTAGCAGCAGATGGCCGTGTTTTAGATGGGATTACCCTAGAGCGCGAGCTCTTGTCTCCTTTAAAAAATATCAGTCAAAATGTGGTGGACACGACTGAGTTGACGCCCCGTAATCTGAGAAAAACGATTGCAGAGCAATTTGCCAGTCAAGATAATCAGCCAGATTTTCGGGTTGAGGTCATGTCATTTGGTTTCAAATACGGCCTTCCGATCGATGCTGACCTCGTCTTTGACGTGCGTTTTCTTCCAAATCCCTACTATAAATTGGAACTTCGGAATTTAACCGGTCAAGATCCAGCTGTCTATGATTATGTCATGGATCACCCTGAATCAGAGGACTTTTACCGTCATCTCCATGACTTAATCGTTCCTATTTTACCGTCTTATAAACGGGAGGGTAAATCCGTTCTCACCATCGCCATGGGCTGTACTGGAGGTCAACACCGTTCAGTAGCTTTTGCAGAGCGCTTGGCGCATGATTTAGAAAAAAATTGGCAGGTCAATTGCAGTCATAGAGACAAGGACAGACGGAAAGAAACGGTGAATCGCTCATGAGAAAACCTAAAGTAACCGTTATTGGAGGAGGGACAGGGATTTCTGTTATTCTCGATAGTCTAAGAAAGAAACCGGTCGAGATCACTGCCATTGTAACTGTTGCAGATGATGGCGGTAGCTCAGGTGAATTGCGGAAGAACATCCAAAAATTGACACCACCTGGGGATCTTCGAAATGTCTTGGTTGCTATGTCAGATATGCCTCGTTTTTATGAGAAAGTCTTTCAATACCGCTTTGCGGACGATGATGGGCCTTTGGCTGGGCACCCTTTGGGAAACTTGATCATTGCAGGGATTTCAGAGATGCAAGGCTCGACCTATAATGCCATGCAGTTGTTAACCAAGTTCTTTCATACAACCGGCAAGATCTATCCTTCCAGTGATAGTCCCTTGACCCTTCATGCTGTCTTTCAAGATGGAAAAGAAATAGTAGGAGAAAGCCACATTGCTAACTATACCGGCATGATTGATCATGTTTATGTGACCAATACCTTTGATCAAGAGCGTCCAAAGGCTAGTAAGAAAGTGGTGGAAGCGATTCTTGAAAGTGACATGGTCGTCTTGGGTCCTGGTTCGCTCTTTACCTCGATCCTTCCTAATTTGATGATCGATGAGATTGGGAAAGCCATCCTTGAAACCAAGGCTCAGGTGGCCTATGTTTGCAATATCATGACCCAAAGAGGGGAGACAGAACACTTCACAGACAGTGACCACGTTGCCGTTCTCCACAAACATTTAGGAGAGAAGTTCATCGATACCGTCCTTGTCAATATCAATCAGGTTCCCGCAGCTTATATGAACAGCAATAAATTTGATGAATACTTGGTCCAGGTAGAGCACGATTTTAAGGGGTTGCACTCGCAAGTTCCTCAAGTGATTTCTTCCGATTTCTTAAAGCTGGTCAACGGGGGAGCTTTTCATGATGGTGAAAAAGTGGTCGAAGAGCTGATGCAGATCGTGCAGGTGAGAAAATGAGTTTTACGGTTCGTGTCAAAGAAGAATTATTGTCTCTCAAGCGATTTGAAAAGAGTGAATTAGCTGCTATTATCAAGATGTCTGGGAGCCTCGGCATATCAATGGGTGGCTTGACGCTCTCGGTGACAACAGAAAATGCCAAGATTGCTCGCCATATCTATGAATTATTGCATCATTTTTATGAGACCAAATCAGATATTCGCCACCATCAAAAAACCAATTTGAAAAAGAATCGTGTCTACACAGTATTCTTGGATGAAAAGGTAGAAGAAATTCTAGCTGACTTACATTTGGCAGATGCCTTCTTTGGGATTGAAACAGGTATTGATGCTAGTGTTTTAGAAGATGAAGCAGCTAGTCGTGCTTATCTTCGAGGGGCCTTTCTGTCCAGTGGTTCCATCAAGGATCCTGAAAAAGGGAAGTACCAGCTGGAAATTCATTCTGTTTATACAGACCACGCGGAAGGAATTGCCCTTCTCATGCAAGGATTTTTACTAGATGCGAAAACCATCGAGCGTAAAAAAGGAGTGGTAACCTATTTGCAACGAGCGGAAGATATTATTGATTTTCTAATTGTCGTAGAGGCCATGCAAGCCATGCAGGAATTTGAGTCCATCAAGGTCATGAGAGAGACGCGCAATGACCTCAATCGGGCCAATAATGCCGAGATGGCCAATATCCAACGCACGGTCACAGCTAGTATGAAAACCATCAATAATATCAGTAAAATTGTGGATACAGTCGGTCTAGGGAGTTTACCAAGTGACTTGCAAGAAGTTGCCTACATTCGAATGAACCATCCAGATTATTCTATCCAGCAGATCGCTGATAGTTTGCAAAAGCCTATTTCAAAAAGCGGCGTCAATCACCGCTTGCGTAAGATCAATAAGATCGCAGACGATTTAGACAAATAAAAAAGGCCAAAGGCCTTTTTTATTATAAACTGGTTGAGTGTGTTGGTTGGACTTTCTTATCTGGATAGATGTAGTTGATGGCATTGTTTACAGCTGTTGGGGCTTCTCCCAGACCTGTAGCAATGAGATCGATCTTTCCTTCATAGAAGCAGCAGTCTCCACAAGCATAAATTCCAGGAAGGCTGGTTTCTTGTTTTTGGTTGACCTTGATTTTATGGCGTTGCAATTCTACACCCCATTTTTTCAAGTTTCCGATTGAAGATTTAAAGCCATAGTTGACAAATAAGTGATCAATCGGAATGAGTTCGTTTTCATCGGTTTTAACTTTTGTGATTTCAAGATGAGTGGCATGACCATTTTCCCCAATCAAACGACTAGGAATAAATGGTGTTTTGATGCTAACAGAAGATTGTTTGAGTTCTTCTACACTATGTTCTAAAGCACGGAAGTTGTCCCGACGGTGAATGATCGTAGTTGGAGCAATCTTGTCAAAAGCAAGAGCCCAGTCTACAGCAGAGTCTCCACCACCAAGGACGGTCACCTGCTGTCCTTCATATTGTTGGATGTTCGAAACATGATAGTGGACGTTATCAAAGTCTTCAGCTCCCTCAATGTCAAGGGCGCGTGGCTTAAAGGCACCACCGCCCATGGCTATAATGACTGCTTTAGACTGATGCACTTGGCGAGAAGTAGTGATGGTGAAGAGGTCGCCTTCTTTTCGAATATCCTCTACAGTTTCATTGAGAAAGATCGGTGTATCAAACCGTTTGACTTGCTCGATCAAGCGGTTGCTCAATTCTTCACCAGTCAAATTGGTAAAGCCAGGTACATCGAGGATACTCTTTTCTGGATAGAGAATAGCTGGTTGCCCTCCCAGTTGAGGTAAGGAATCAATCAGTTTGACTTTTACTTGGCGCATATTGCCATAAAAAGCAGCAAACAGACCAACTGGTCCGCCCCCAACAATTGTAATATCATAAATTTCTGACATAGTATCTCCTTCAGGGTTTTCTTTGTTTCCATTGTATCATAAAATGGGAAGAATGAAAAAGTTGGAAAAAGAAATGACATGAAGGCTAGGAGGGCTAGAAAAGTTTCAAAAGATCTTGACAGCGTCCTTAAAGTGTGATAAAATGATTAAGATTTTAGGCTTGAAGGGAGTGAAAAATATGTCAAAAACAGTAGTACGTAAGAATGAATCTCTTGACGATGCTCTTCGTCGTTTCAAACGTGCGGTTACTAAAGCTGGTACTCTTCAAGAAACACGCAAACGTGAATTCTATGAAAAACCTTCTGTAAAACGTAAACGTAAATCAGAAGCAGCTCGTAAACGTAAAAAATTCTAATTGAATACAAGAACAGACTTCGGTCTGTTTTTTGTTTTTTTCATCCGTTAAAGACAAAAAAACCGATCTTCTAGCTAGAAGATCGGATCTTTTTATCTGATTATTTGTTTGCAAGCAAGTCGCGGATTTCAGTAAGCAACTCTTCTTGAGTAGGAGCAGGAGCTTCTTCTTCGACAGCTTCTTCTTTTTTACCAAGGTTTTGAGCTTTTTCAGCAGCTTTCACTACGAAGAAAAGAACAGTACCAACAACAAGGAAGTTGATCACAGCGCTCAAGAAGCTACCGTATGCAACACCGTTCCATGACAAATTAGCAATCTTATCAACACCAGCAGCTTTCATAGCTGGTTTCAAAATAAGTGGAGTGATGATATCGTTAACAAGTGATGTTACGATAGCTCCAAATGCAGCTCCGATAACGACTGCTACAGCAAGGTCAACAATATTCCCACGAAGGAGAAAAGCTTTCAAATCTTTTAACATATCCTAAATATGTCCTTTCATAATAATTTTTTACTATGATAGTATAACGGAAAAATATTCGACTGACAAGGAATATGCCTCATTTTTTAAAATTAGTGATAAAGGTTGAAAATCTTTTCTTTTATGTGTGAAATCGGTAGGAAAAAATTTACTTTTACTAACTTTTAGTATAAAATATAAAGTGATAATCTATGGTAAAATGGAGGCACTGTTTATGGTTGATAAAGAGCTAATTGCAGAAATTAAAAACAGTGTAAACATTGTTGAAGTTATTGGAGAAGTTGTTTCTTTGACCAAGGCTGGCCGTAATTTTTTAGGGCTCTGTCCTTTTCATGGTGAAAAGACTCCTTCTTTTAATGTCGTTGAAGACAAGCAGTTTTACCATTGTTTCGGATGTGGTCGCTCGGGAGATGTCTTTAAGTTTATTGAGGAATACCGTGGAGTCGCTTTTATGGATGCGGTCCAGATCGTAGCAGAAAAAGCGGGTATTGCGCTTCAGTACCAAGCAAGGCCGGCTCAACCAACGTCTATCAATCCCAACCAAGAACTTTATGAGATTCATCAGGAAGCCAGTAAGTTCTACCAGGCGATTCTGATGACGACAAAGATGGGAGAAGAAGCGCGAAATTATCTGCATGAACGTGGATTGACGGATGAGGTCATCCGACATTTTCAATTGGGCTTAGCCCCAGCAGAAGGGAATTATCTCTATCGAAATCTCTCTGAGAAGTTCTCTGAGAAAGTGATTACCGATTCGGGGTTATTCACAATCTCAGATGCTGGAACAGTTTTTGATGCCTTTCAGGATCGGATTATGTTTCCTTTGACGGATGATAGTGGACGTGTCATTGCTTTTTCTGGTAGACTGTGGAAACTAACGGATGATGGCAGTCATCAAGCCAAGTACAAGAATAGTCGAAGTACCCGTCTATTTAATAAGAGTTATGAACTTTATCATTTGGATCAAGCTAAGACGAGCGCCAAAAAGCAACATGAAATGTATATCATGGAAGGCTTTATGGATGTCATTGCGGCTTATCGAGCTGGGATTGAAAATGCAGTCGCCTCTATGGGGACAGCCTTGACACCAGAGCACGTCCAGCACCTGTCTCATTTTACCAAAAAGGTCATTCTGACCTATGATGGGGATAAGGCGGGACTTGAAGCAACCGCTAAGGCCTTGGATGTCTTGCAGGATCTGGAGTTGGAGATCGTCCGTATCCCTGATCAGATGGATCCCGATGAGTACCTCAAAAAAACCTCCCCAGAAGATCTAGCTTCCCTCTTGAAGAATTCGCGGATCAGTAAGGTTGAATTCTTGATGCACTACTGGAAACCCCAGTATATTGAGAACTTGCAGGCACAGATTGAGTTTGTCGAGAAGCTGGCACCGATGATCGCCCAGACGCGCTCTATCACAGCGCAAAACACCTATATTTATAAGTTGGCAGATTTATTGCCAGACTTTGATTATTTGCAGATTGAGCAGATTGTCAATAATAGTCGCTTGCATCAACGGCAGGAGGATCAAAGTGGCGGACGATCAAGAACGTCGAATTTTTCAGTAGATTTCCTGCCTAATCGTGGGATGACGCGCTTGATCAAGGCGGAAAATCATTTATTAAGTAGGATGAAAGATTTTCCAATGGTGCTCAATGATTACCGTTTGCGACCTGATTTTGTCTTCGACACACCGGAGTTACAGATCTTGTACCAATTACTCTGTCAGAATGGAGAAGTCACATCTCAGGATTTGTCCGAGCAACCTGAAGGGGTCCAGCATGCCTGGTACCGGATGTTAGAAGAAGATTTGCCAGAAGAGATAGTGGATGGTGAATTAGAAGAAGTGGAAGAAACGCGAAATCGTGAGCTTCTTCGCAAAGAAAGTCAACAAATTGGAAATAAAGTGAAGGAAGCTTCCTCGACAGGGGATGCGGAAAAAGCTTTATTGGAACTCGAGCGTTTGATCGCTCAAAAAAGAAGAATGGAGTAGGAATGGCTAAAGAACAAAAAGATATTACAACATTGGACGTTCAAATTGCAGAGTTTATTCGCAGCCACAAGAAAAGTGGAACTGCAACAGATGATGAAATTAATGACAAGTTGGTTATTCCATTCACACTAGATGCAGATGGGATTGAAGATCTTTTGCAACGCATTCAAGATGCAGGAATTTCGATCACGGATAAAGATGGTAACCCAAGTGCGCGTGTGTTGAACAATGAAGAAGAGCCAGAATTGTCAGATGAGGAATTGCTTGGAAGCAACTCTGCCAAGGTCAACGACCCAGTACGGATGTACTTGAAAGAAATTGGGGTTGTTCCTCTTTTGACCAATGAAGAAGAGCAAGAATTGGCTATCCTAGTGGAACAAGGTGATTTGGAAGCTAAGCAACGTCTTGCAGAAGCCAACCTTCGTTTGGTTGTATCCATTGCGAAACGTTACGTTGGTCGTGGAATGCAATTTTTGGATTTGATCCAAGAAGGAAATATGGGCTTGATGAAGGCCGTTGATAAGTTTGACTATACCAAAGGGTTCAAGTTCTCTACCTATGCGACTTGGTGGATTCGTCAGGCTATCACTCGTGCCATTGCAGACCAAGCACGGACCATTCGGATCCCTGTTCACATGGTGGAAACCATTAACAAGTTGGTTCGTGAACAACGCAATCTCTTGCAAGAATTGGGACAAGACCCAACGCCTGAACAAATCGCTGAACGCATGGATATGACGCCTGATAAGGTGCGTGAAATCTTGAAGATTGCCCAAGAGCCTGTTTCTTTGGAAACGCCAATCGGGGAAGAAGACGATAGCCATTTGGGAGATTTCATCGAAGATGAAGTGATTGAAAATCCAGTAGACTACACCACTCGTGTGGTTCTACGTGAACAATTAGATGAAGTCCTCGATACCCTGACAGACCGGGAAGAAAACGTCCTTCGTTTACGCTTCGGTTTGGATGATGGAAAAATGCGGACCTTGGAAGATGTGGGTAAAGTCTTCAACGTGACCCGTGAACGGATCCGTCAGATCGAAGCCAAAGCCCTCCGCAAACTCCGCCACCCAAGCAGAAGCAAACCATTGCGTGATTTTATTGAGGATTAAAAATGTCCGGGGGACATTTTTAACGGTCGCCTAGAAATGAAGAAGCGACCTAGGTCCGGGGGACATTTTTAACGGTCGCCTAGAAATGAAGAAGCGACCCAGATCCTGTGGATCTTTTTAACCCGAGCTAAGCAATTCTATCGAGAGTAACATAACAAAAAAAGGAAGTGTCATATGGCATATACAACTGAGCAAATTGAAGAAATTAAAAATAAAATCTTAAATGCTTTGGAAGAGGTAATCGATCCTGAGCTTGGGATTGACATTGTTAATTTAGGTCTTGTTTACGAGATCCATTTTGATGGTGAAACTGGAGCGACCATTATTGATATGACGCTAACGACCATGGGATGTCCATTAGCGGATCTTCTGACAGATCAGATTCATGATGTTTTAGCAGAAGTAGAAGAAGTGACATCTGTGGATGTGAAGTTGGTCTGGTATCCTGCTTGGACGGTAGAAAAAATGAGCCGCTATGCACGGATTGCACTTGGAATTAGTTAAAAATTCTATTCATCAAAACAAATCAGAGGTTGGGGCTTCCCTAACCTCTGATTTGTTTACACCTGTATTTTTGAACAACCATTTTCAAATTCTTAGCAAATTTTCAGATAAAGTTGCAATCATCAAGAGGACAAGGTATAATAGCATAAATAGAAAATAAAGGAGATTTACATGAATCAGTATCCTTTGGTCTACTTGGACCATGTGACAAAGAATTATGGGCATGAAGTTGCTCTCATGGATGTTAGTTTGAACATCCAACCTGGCCGTATTATTGGCCTTTTGGGGCCTAATGGTAGCGGGAAAACAACCATCATTAAATTGATTAATGGTTTGTTGCAACCAAGCCTTGGAAATATCTATATTCATGGTCAATTACCATCCCCAGCTTCTAAAAAAGTTGTTTCCTATTTGCCGGATACGACTTATCTGAGTGAAAATATAAAAATTAGTGATGCTATTAGCTATTTCCAAGATTTTTATTCAGATTTTAATGTCCAACGAGCTTACCAATTGCTCAACGATTTGCATTTGCATCCAAATCAAAAATTGAACAGCCTTTCAAAAGGGAACAAGGAAAAAGTACAATTGATTTTGGTGATGAGTCGTGAAGCTGACTTGTATGTCCTTGATGAACCAATCGGTGGGGTCGACCCAGCAGCGCGTGATTATATTTTGCGGACCATTATTCAAAACCGACGTCCAAACTCTTCTGTCTTGATTTCTACTCACTTGATTGCGGATATTGAGCAAGTTTTGGATGAAGCGATTTTCATCAACCAAGGAAGAATCCTCTTGCATGAAAATACGACTGTTTTGCGCAATCAACACGGAAAATCAATCGATGAGATCTTCCGTGATCAATTCCGTGTTTATTAGGAGGACCCTATGTTTGGTAAATTATTAAAATATGAATTTAAATCGACAGCTAAGTGGTATTTATTGATCACCCTGATCGCACTAGGTTTGTCAGTGATTACAGGTGTTATTGGTGGAAGTGCTACAAACGGTTTTGTGGATATGGAAACCAATAGTATGCAAATCATAACTGGGACTCTTGGGATTCTCATTTTTGGAGGAGTCATTGGTCTTTATCTTAGTAACTACTATATTATTATTCGTCGTTTCTATTCCAACTTATACGGACGTGAAGGTTACTTGACCTGGACCCTTCCAGCTAGCCCTCATGCGATCATTTTGTCTAAATTTGTGGGAGCTTTAGTAGCGAGTCTTTACTGCCTATTCCTTCTATTTTTTAGTGGTTTTATCACAATTATTGTGATGGGCGCTGTCATTGGTCAAGACCTCTCTCCTGTATTTAGTATTATCGCTGAGGCTTTTAGTCATTCTATTGCTTATTGGATTATCATCTGGTGGATTTTTACCACAGCTTCAGGAATCTTACTATTTTATGTATCAATCGCACTTGGCCAACTGTTCCAAAATCGTCGTGGATTGAAGGCTATTCTGTTTTTCTTTCTCTTGTGTATTGTGTTAAGTATCATCGGTACAGCAGTCAATCCATTAAAAGATTCATATGCTGTCGGATATGCATTGGTTTATGGAAATATTGATGAATTTGGACCAAACTTCATCCCAGGTCTCATTTATGAAGTCATTAAGATTGTTTCTATGTACTTCACCATTCACTACATCAGCAAGTACAAGTTGAATCTTCAATAATAACAGTAAATTGAGCAAGGAGCTCTCCAGTGGAAGCCTTCTTGTTCAATTTTTTTCTTTTGCATTTTTAGCTACATTTTGATATACTAATTGTATTCGTTTTGGGGTCGTTACGGATTCGACAGGCATTATGAGGCATATTTTGCAACTCATCTAGCGGATGTAAAACGCCAGTTAAATATAACTGCAAAAAATAATAATTCTTACGCTTTAGCTGCCTAAACACCAGCAGGCGTGACCCGATTCGAATCGCTCGTGTTTGATGACAGGTCTTTATTTTAGCGAGATACGATCTAACTTTGTCTAGAAGTTAGATAAGAGATTGATAGACTCGCAGGTACAGGGCTTGAGTTATGTGTCGTGTAGCTGTTAAACTAAGACATAACCTATGGTTGTAGACAAATATGCTGGCAGGTGTTTGGACGTGGGTTCGACTCCCACCGGCTCCATATATAATTTTGGAAGATTACTCAAGAGGCTTAAGAGGCCGTGTTGGAAACGCGGTAGGCGTGTAATAGCGTGCGTGGGTTCGAATCCCATGTCTTCCGTTGTTGAGACATCATTGTGTAGCAGTGGTGTTTTTTTGTACAAAAAGGAGTTACCAAAGGAGGCACCAAAATAGACAATGAAGAAAGGAGAAAAAGTGATTACACAGCTAGATACCAAATCAGTCTATACCTTTATGGAAAGCCTAGTGACCATAAAAGACTATGTCCAAGTGGCTAAAAGCATGGGGTATGGCGCATTGGGAATCATGGATGTAGATAATTTGTATGGTGCTTATGAATTTATCGAAGCCTGTCAGGCCCACAACCTCAGCCCCTTGGTCGGTTTAGAAATTGGACTAAAAGTAGACAATGAAACAATTCCGTTTCGGATGATGGCCCTGTCAACGAAAGGCTACCAGAATCTGATGAAGATGTCGACCGTCAAAATGATGGGGAAAAACAATTGGGAAGATGTGAAGCACCTTACAGAAGGAGTAGCGGTCATTGTCCCAGCGCCTTTTGCTAGTGAAGACATACCGCTTGGTCTAGATTACTTCATCGGAGTTTTTGCCGATACGCCGGACCAAGAGTTTAGCCACCCTGTGCTTCCTCTTCATACTGTGCGTTTTTTTGAGGCGGAAGATATGGAAGCCATGCAGATGCTCGCGGCCATCAAGGACAATCAAAGCTTGACAGAAACAGGACAAATTGATCCTAGAACTGTCCTAAAAACTCCTCAGGAGTTACAGAATGATTTTGCTGAGCGATTTCCTCAAGCCATCACAAATCTTGAAAAACTTGTCCAAGGGATTCAATACGACATTGATACTCAGTTGAAATTGCCTCGCTTCAATCCTCAGAAACCAGCTGTTGAGGAATTGAGAGAATTAGCCCAAGCCGGTCTTCTTCGAAAGAACTTGACTAGTCCGGTCTATCAAGAACGTTTGGAGCATGAATTAGACATTATTCACCAAATGGGCTTTGATGATTATTTCTTGATTGTCTGGGATCTTCTTCGTTTCGGACGAAGTCAGGGATATTATATGGGAATGGGGCGTGGGTCTGCTGTAGGCTCACTGGTAGCTTATGCCCTGGAGATTACAGGGATTGATCCAGTGGAGAAGAACCTCCTGTTTGAGCGCTTTTTAAATGTGGAGCGCTATACCATGCCGGATATTGATATTGATATTCCTGATATCTATCGTCCAGAATTTATCCGTTATGTGAGAGACCGTTATGGGAGTTACCATGCGGCTCAGATCGTGACCTTTTCAACCTTTGGGGCCAAACAAGCCATTCGAGATGTTTTTAAACGTTTTGGGGTACCAGAGTACGAATTAACCTCCATTACCAAGCGGATTGGCTTTAGGGATACACTGACGACAGCGTATGAACAGAATCTAGCTTTTCGACAAGTGATTCATAGTCGAACAGAATTTGAACGTGGCTTTGAAATTGCCAAAAGAATTGAGGGCCAACCTAGACAGACCTCGATCCATGCGGCGGGTGTTGTGATGAGTGACCAGGATTTGACGGATCACATTCCTCTCAAGTATGGAGAAGACATGTTTGTTACCCAGTACGATGCTCATGCGGTTGAAGCCAATGGTCTATTGAAGATGGACTTTTTGGGTCTGCGAAACTTAACCTTTGTTCAAAAAATGAAGGAAGCCGTCTATGAAAAGTACCAAGAAGAGATCGTGATTGAAGCCATTGATTTAGAAGATCAAGAAACCTTGGCCTTATTTGCTGCTGGGGATACCAAGGGGATTTTCCAATTTGAACAGGCTGGAGCCATTCGCCTTTTGAGACGTGTGAGACCCAATCATTTCGAAGAAGTGGTAGCGACCACCTCTCTCAATCGTCCAGGCGCTAGTGATTACATTGATAATTTCGTCAAAAGAAAGCACGGCCAAGAAAAAGTTGAGATTTTAGATCCAGCTATTGAAGCAATCTTACGGCCCACATATGGGATCATGCTCTACCAAGAGCAGGTCATGCAGGTTGCCCAGCGTTTTGCAGGTTTTAGCCTAGGGAAAGCCGATATCTTACGTCGGGCTATGGGCAAAAAAAATGTGGCTGAAATGCACAAGATGGAAGACGATTTTGTCGCAGGTGCTCTTAAACTTGGGCATACGGAAGAAAAAGCCAAAGAGGTCTTTGCGATCATGGAAAAATTCGCAGGCTATGGGTTTAACCGTTCTCATGCCTATGCCTATTCTGCCTTGGCCTTTCAGATGGCCTATTTCAAGGTCCATTATCCAGATGTTTTCTTTGATGTCATGCTCAATTATTCGAGTAGCGATTATCTGACAGATGCTCTCCAGTTTGATTTTAAAGTCGCGCCATTATCCATCAACACCATCCCTTACAGAGATAAGTTCCAGGATCGGAAAATCTACTTGGGAATGAAAAATATCAAGGGACTCCCAAGAGATTTAGCATATTGGATCATTGACAATCGTCCCTTTGAAAGTGTCGAAGATTTTATTTTACGACTACCCAATCAGTATCATAAATTGCCTTTGTTAACACCTTTAGTGGAGCTTGGATTGTTTGACATTTTTGAAAAAAATAGGCGCAAGGTGCTTCACAATTTGCCGAATTTGTTTGTCTTTGCTGATGAGCTAGGCAGTTTGTTTGCGGATTCTAACTATTCCTGGACAGAAACGGAGGACTTTAGCCAGGCTGAAAAATATGAGAAGGAAGAGGCCATTATTGGCGTCGGGCTCAGTACTCACCCATTGGTTGCGATTGGGCAAATGAGTCCCTACGAGATCCAACCAATTTCTCAATTAGTTCAAGGAGAGCAGGCACGCATTCTCATTGAGATACAAAACATTCGAACGATTCGAACCAAGTCGGGTGATCTCATGGCTTTCTTACAAGTCAGTGATACCAAGAAAAAACTGGATGTGACCCTTTTCCCTGAAACCTACAATCGATTTTCCTCCTTGATAAAAGAAAGTGGCTTTTATTACTTGACGGGGAAGGTACAGGAGCGTGATGGGCGCTTACAGATGATTCTAGCAGAGGCTCAACTAGCTACTAATGAGAAATTCTGGATTCAGTTGCTCGATCATCGTCAGGATCAAACGATTCTTTCTATCTTGAAAAAATATCCAGGGCCATATCCTGTGGTATTACGCTATGAAGATGAGAAAAAAACTCTTCAATTGAAGGGCTATACAGTTCAGAAAAACAAAGAATTGGAAGATGAACTAAAGAATCTCGTTATGAAAACGATTTATCGGTAAAAACTGCGAAAAATACGAGAATTTTAGTCTTCTTTGTGTTATAATTACGTAGAATGTAAAAGAAAAAAAGGAGCAAACAACGAAATGAAACGTATTGCTGTTTTAACTAGTGGTGGAGATGCCCCTGGTATGAATGCTGCCATCCGTGCAGTTGTTCGTCAAGCAATTTCAGAGGGAATGGAAGTTTTCGGTATCTATGATGGATATGCGGGAATGGTTGCTGGTAAAATTCAGCCCCTTGATAGATCATCTGTTGGAGATATTATTTCCCGTGGTGGTACTTTCCTTCATTCAGCACGTTACCCTGAATTCGCACAACGCGAAGGTCAATTAAAAGGGATCGAGCAATTGAAGAAACACGGGATCGAAGGTGTTGTCGTTATTGGTGGAGATGGTTCTTACCATGGTGCGATGCGCTTGACTGAACTTGGATTCCCAGCTGTTGGTCTTCCTGGTACGATCGACAACGATATTGTCGGAACTGATTTTACAATTGGTTTTGATACTGCAGTCACAACTGCAATGGACGCGATCGATAAGATCCGTGATACTTCATCTAGTCACCACCGTACCTTCGTTATTGAAGTGATGGGACGTAACGCTGGAGATATCGCTCTTTGGGCAGGGATTGCATCTGGTGCAGATGAAATCATCATTCCTGAAGAAGGATTCAAGATCGAAGATGTTGTTGAGAGCATCAAAGAAGGTTACGCAAAAGGCCGTACCCACAACATTATCATTTTAGCTGAAGGCGTGATGTCTGCAGATGAATTCGGTAAAGCCTTGAAAGCGGCTGGTGATGAAAGTGACCTTCGTGTGACTGAGCTTGGCCACATCCAACGTGGTGGTTCACCTACTGCGCGTGACCGTGTTCTTGCTTCACGTATGGGAGCACACGCTGTTAAATTGCTGAAACAAGGAATCGGTGGTGTAGCCGTTGGTATCCGTAATGAAAAAATGGTGGAAAACCCAATCCTTGGTAAAGCAGAAGAAGGAGCCCTCTTTAGCTTGACAGAAGATGGTAAGATTGTGGTAAACAATCCACATAAAGCTGATCTTGGTCTTGCCGAGTTGAACCGTAGCTTGTCTTCAATCTAATTTTATTTCATTAATTCGTTAACCTTGTCTTAAAAAGACAGATATATTAAAAAAGGAGTCATATATATCATGAACAAACGTGTAAAAATCGTTGCAACTTTAGGTCCTGCGGTAGAAATCCGTGGCGGTAAAAAATTCGGTGAAGATGGATACTGGGCTGAAAAACTTGACGTTGAAGCTTCAGCACAAAACATTGCTAAATTGATCGAAGCTGGCGCTAACACTTTCCGTTTCAACTTCTCACACGGTGACCACCAAGAACAAGGTGAACGTATGGCGACTGTTAAACGTGCAGAAGAAATCGCTGGTAAAAAAGTTGGTTACCTTCTTGATACAAAAGGTCCTGAAATCCGTACTGAATTGTTCGAAGGCGAAGCTAAAGAATATTCATACAAGACTGGTGAACGTATCCGCGTTGCTACAAAACAAGGCATCAAATCAACTCGTGAAGTGATTGCTTTGAACGTTGCAGGTGCGCTTGACATCTTTGATGACGTTGAAGTTGGACACCAAGTATTGGTTGATGATGGTAAATTAGGTCTTCGCGTTGTAGAAAAAGACGCTGCAAAACGTGAATTCGTTGTTGAAGTTGAAAACGATGGTATCATCGCTAAACAAAAAGGTGTAAACATCCCTAATACGAAGATTCCTTTCCCAGCACTTGCTGAACGTGATAACGACGATATCCGCTTCGGTTTGGAACAAGGTATCAACTTCATCGCGATCTCATTTGTACGTACTGCAAAAGATGTTCAAGAAGTTCGTGCTATCTGTGAAGAAACTGGTAACAGCCACGTTCAATTGTTTGCGAAAATCGAAAACCAACAAGGTATCGAAAACTTGGATGAAATCATCGAAGTTACTGACGGTATCATGATCGCTCGTGGTGACATGGGTATCGAAGTACCATTCGAAATGGTTCCAGTTTACCAAAAAATGATTACTTCTAAAGTAAATGCTGCTGGTAAAGTTGTTATCACTGCAACAAACATGCTTGAAACAATGACTGAAAAACCACGTGCAACTCGTTCAGAAGTATCTGACGTCTTCAACGCTGTTATCGACGGTACTGATGCTACAATGCTTTCAGGTGAATCTGCAAACGGTAAATACCCACTTGAATCTGTAGCTACAATGGCGAAAATCGACATGAACGCTCAAACACTTTTGAAAGAATATGGTCGTTTGAACCCAGCTACATTTGAACGTAACTCTAAGACAGAAGTTATGGCTTCAGCTGTTAAAGATGCTACAAACTCAATGGATATCAAATTGGTTGTAACATTGACTAAGACAGGTCACACTGCACGTTTGATCTCTAAATACCGTCCAGATGCTGATATCTTGGCATTGACATTTGACGAATTGACTGAACGTGGATTGATGTTGAACTGGGGTGTTATCCCAATGTTGACAGATGCTCCTTCATCAACTGACGATATGTTCGAAATTGCTGAACGTAAAGCAGTTGAAGCTGGTCTTGTTAAATCTGGTGATGATATCGTTATCGTTGCTGGTGTACCAGTTGGAGAAGCTGTTCGTACAAACACAATGCGTATCCGTACAGTACGTTAATAGACAATTCTATCTTAAAGCCTTGCTGGTTAGTCTGAAAGGACTGACCGCGAGGTTTTTCTTGTTTAGTGTGCTAACAAGAATTCTCACTAATGCTTACTTTCTCTTTTTTAAAGATCAAAAAAATGGTATAATAAACAAAAAGGAAGGGAGACATTCATGCCAAGGAGAGATTTAATTAGAAATGTCATCATTGTCGGTGTACTGGTTTTAGCACTGATTTTGCTTCGAATCTTTGTATTTCATCCATTTAGTATCAATGATAAAATGGCCAATGCTTCTGTGAAAACTGGAGATCTTGTGGTAGCGACTAGAAATGCTCAGGTAGATCGCAGTGATTTGGTCTTATACAAGGTTGGTGGAAAAGAGTACCTTGGACGTGTCATTGCCAAAGAAAACGATGAAGTCAGCTACGTAGATGATGTCCTCTATTTGAATGGACAGGCAACACCAGAACCTTACCTGAATAAAATGCTCAACAAACACCTAGCTGCTCCTACGAGTAATGGGTATTATACGGATGATTTCTTCTTATCAGAGTTAAAAGGGACCAAGGCTGGTCGTGTACCATCCGATACTTATCTAGTCTTAAATGATAACCGTGGAGATACAGAAGATAGTCGTGAGTTTGGTTATATCCATAAAAATCAGATCGAAGGAGTCGTGAATCTGCGTCTCTATCCTCTCAATAAATTTGGATTTATAAAAGTAGAAGAATAGCCGAAAGGCTATTTTTTTTATAAATATCAAAATGAACTAGTTTTTTTCCATTTTTGTGGTAAGATGTTCATTAAATAATTTTTTAGGAGGAGAATGCTATGCAGTATGCTTTGGAAATTTTACCAAGTTTGTTAAAGGGAGCAAGCCTCACCTTGCAAGTGTTTGCTTTCGTATTGATTTTATCGATTCCACTAGGAATCGTTGTTGCCTTTTTGCTTCAATTGCGCTCAAAGATCCTGCATGGACTCCTAACGATTTATATCTGGATCATGCGAGGAACTCCTCTTTTGCTTCAGTTGATCTTTATTTATTACGTCCTTCCAAGTATCGGGATTCGGATTGATCGCTTGCCTGCGGCTATTACAGCCTTCACTCTCAATTATGCAGCCTATTTTGCGGAAATCTTCCGTGGAGGAATTGTCGCCATTCCGACAGGTCAGTATGAGGCGGCCAAGGTCTTAAAATTGAGTTCATGGCAAACAATTCGCTATATCATTTTGCCTCAGGTGGTGAAGATCGTTCTTCCAAGTGTCTTCAATGAAGTCATGTCCTTGATTAAAGATACCTCCTTGGTCTATGCTCTGGGAATTAGTGATTTGATCCTGGCTAGTCGGACGGCAGCCAATCGTGATGCCAGTCTAGCACCCATGTTTTTAGCGGGAGCTATTTATTTAATCCTCATTGGGATCGTGACCATCATTGCCAAGCGAGTTGAAAAGAACTTTTCATATTATAAATAGGAGGAGAAGCATATGTTAGAATTAAAACAAATTTCGAAACGGTTTGGGGATAAGCAGATCTTATCAGATTTCAATCTTCTCGTTCCTGAAAAACAAATCGTCGCCATTGTTGGACCTTCTGGAGGAGGAAAGACCACCTTGCTTCGCATGTTAGCTGGTCTTGAAACCATTGATTCTGGTCAGATCATCTACAATGGTGAAAACTTGCCTCTGGATGCCTTAGAAAAACGAAATCTTCTCGGTTTTGTCTTTCAAGATTTTCAATTGTTTCCACATTTATCGGTCATGGAAAACCTTATCTTGTCTCCTGTTAAGACCATGAATGTGACTAAGGAAGAAGCGAGTAAAAAAGCCATGAGCTTACTGGAGCGTTTGGGACTCGAACAACATGCGGATGCTTATCCCTTCTCTCTATCTGGTGGTCAGAAGCAACGGGTGGCATTGGCTCGTGCTATGATGATCGATCCAGAAATTATTGGCTATGATGAGCCGACTTCGGCCTTGGATCCAGAATTGCGATTAGAAGTTGAGAAGCTAATCTTGCAAAACCGTGAACTGGGGATGACTCAGATCGTTGTTACCCATGATATTCCATTTGCAGAAGCAATTGCGGATGTTCTTCTCAAGGTTGAGCCTAAATAGGAGGAGAGGATGAAACGAGTAATACCATGGCTGCTAGGTGTCCTTAGTCTCGTTCTTCTGACTGCCTGTGGACAGACAGTGAGTGATCCTAAAGTGGATAACTGGCAAAAATACCAAAAAGAGCAGTCCATCACGATTGGTTTTGATAATACTTTCGTTCCCATGGGCTTTGAGCAAAAAGATGGGAGCTACGCTGGTTTTGATATTGATTTGGCCAATCAAGTCTTTGATTCTTATGGGATTCATGTCAACTGGCAACCCATTGATTGGGATATGAAAGAAACGGAACTGAAAAATGGGACCATTGATGCCATCTGGAATGGATATTCGGCTACAGATGAACGTCGGGAAAGTGTTGCTTTTACCAAGCCCTATATGAAAAATGAACAAGTCTTGGTCACTAAGAAAGCCTCTGGGATCCAATCAGTCGATGGTATGAAAGAGAAACGATTAGGTGCCCAGACCGGATCTTCCGGCTATATGGATTTTGAAGCCAATCCTAAAATCTTGAAAAATAAGGTCAAAAATCAAAAGGCTACCCAATACCAGAGTTTCAACGAGGCGCTGATCGATCTTCAGAATGATCGGATCGATGGCCTCTTAATCGACCGTGTCTATGCCAACTATTATCTGCAAACGGAAGGAATTTTAAAAGACTACAATGTCTTTCCTGTCGGTTTTGAGACAGAATCCTTTGCGGTAGGGGTGCGCAAGGCGGATAAAACCTTGAAGAAAAAAATTGATGAAGCTTTCGTAAAACTCTATCAAAAGGGCCAGTTCCAAAAGATCTCTAAGAAGTGGTTCGGAACGGATGTAGCAACAGACGATATCAAGTAAAAAAGCTAGGAAATGATTCCTAGCTTTAGATTGAAGACAAAGTTATCTTAAAAACTTTCCTTAGGTGAGTACGGACGTCAGCGAACTTCTACGAAGTTCCATGACTTAGTTTTGAACCTAAGGTTTCAAAACTCCCGAGTGCTAGAAACATCACTGTTTCTAGCACTTTTCTCACAGCGGAAAGTTTTGGTATACTTTTGATTCATTTTAAAAATTAGAAAATTTTTAGAGAATCAATTAACTTTTTTTATAAGATTTGGATACTCTCTCAAGCTAGGAAATGATTCCTAGCTTTTTACTCGGTTTTATTTGTGATTTGATGGAAAATCTTTTGCCAAGTTTCGTGGCGACGCCAGAGACTGGTATGGATTTGACCGTCTAGTTCATAACGGATAAGTTTGGTTTTTTGGCTGATGGACTCTAGTTCAAAGTTTTGGAATTGAACTTGGTCACTTGCGAGAGCCTCTATTAATTCTACCTTGTGGTGTTCGTGACCGGTATCGTCAATCAAGGTATAATTATCCGCTAGCAATGTATCAAACTCTTGCTTAGCATAGAGGCGTTTTTCGTAGGTTAAGAGTTTCTTTTCAACGTTTTCGATCAGCTCATCTTCAGGAATTGAGCTAGGTTCCACATGGACGTCAATGTCAAAGACTCCAAATTCTTCTTTTAGGAGATTCTCGACTTCTTCTGTGATCGCATGGCTTTCATAGACGGAAAGATCGGGATTCATCTCCAAGACAACGTCCAGATAGATATTGCTTCCGTAGGTCCGTCCGCGTTGGTATTTCACACGCGCAATCTTAGGGAGTTTTAAAATAGCTTTTTCGTAATCTTCGAGGAGACTATCGTCAAAGCCATCTGAAAGACTAAAGGAAGATTCCATAAAAATATCGTAGGCTGTTTTGAGGATAAAGAAGGTGATGATGATGGCTACGATTTTATCGACAATTGGATAGTTAAAAGCACTAGCAGCGATCGCGATCGACGTTCCAAGAGATGTGACGACGTCTGAAAGATTGTCTTTTGCGGCTGCTTTTAAGGCTTTTGATTTGGCCCGTTTTGCTAAGCGAAGATTGTAGAAATAAACGCCAAGCATGACAAGGGCTGATACCACTCCGACACCAGCACCGAGTGGATCAATGCTAACTGTTTCATTGCTGAAGATCTTTTGGAGGGTATCGCGTAAGACATCAAAACCGACATAAAACATAATGATGGAAGTGACTAGACTAGCTAGATCTTCAATTTTCCAGTGACCAAACTTATGATCCCGGTCAGCTGGTTGGCGAGCGAGACGAATCCCGATGAGCAGGGCAGCATTGCTGATAATATCTGATAAGTTGTTAAATCCATCGGCTACCAAACTAGAGGAGTGAAGCAGATGGCCAGTAGCTAATTTTGCTGAAGAAAGTAGTAAATAGGCTAAAATACTGATGATGGCACCACGTTCGGCCAGTTTTAAGTTACTGTATGGTTTTTCCAAAATTTCCTCCTACAACCTCGGATATGAACCTGTTTTCTTTAAGCTACTATTATATCGTTTTTGGAAGGGAAATTCAAATGAGTCCTTTTTTAAAAGAAGCTAGACCGGTTTTTGTGGTATAATAGAACGATTGAATGAATGAGGAGTATGAGATGAATCCTTTATTGAATGGTATGAATGATCGCCAAGCAGAGGCGGTCCAAACGACAGAAGGTCCCCTCTTGATCATGGCGGGGGCTGGTTCTGGTAAGACACGTGTCTTGACCCACCGTATCGCTTATTTGATCGATGAAAAAATGGTCAATCCTTGGAATATTTTGGCCATTACCTTTACCAATAAAGCCGCTCGGGAGATGAAGGAGCGGGCTTATCAGCTAAATCCAGCCACCCAAGACTGCTTGATTGCCACCTTCCACTCCATGTGTGTGCGTATCCTTCGTCGAGATGCGGATCACATTGGCTACAATCGCAATTTTACCATTGTCGATCCAGGTGAGCAACGAACCTTGATGAAGCGGATCTTGAAGTCCTTGAATTTGGATCCTAAGAAATGGAATGAACGGACCATCTTGGGAACTATTTCCAATGCTAAAAATGACCTGATCGATGAAGTGGCCTATGCTGCACAAGCGGGAGATATGTATACCCAGATCGTCGCCAAGTGTTATGAGGCTTACCAAAAGGAACTCCGGCAGTCAGAAGCGGTAGACTTTGATGATTTGATTATGCTGACCTTGCGTCTTTTTGACCAGCATCCTGATGTGCTGACCTATTACCAGCAGAAGTTCCAATACATCCATGTAGATGAGTACCAAGATACTAACCATGCCCAATACCAATTGGTCAAACTCTTGGCTTCTCGCTTTAAAAATATCTGTGTTGTAGGGGATGCTGACCAGTCTATTTATGGCTGGCGGGGAGCAGATATGCAGAATATCCTGGACTTTGAAAAGGATTATCCCGATGCCAAGGTCGTTTTGTTAGAGGAAAATTATCGCTCCACTAAAACCATCCTGCAAGCAGCTAACGATGTTATCAAAAACAATCGCCACCGCCGCCCAAAGAATCTCTGGACACAAAATGAAGACGGAGAAGAGATTGTCTATTACCGGGCTAATGATGAGCAGGATGAAGCGGTCTTTGTTGCTAAAACGATTGAAGAGCTTAGTCGCGAAGCTGGGTACAAACACCGTGATTTTGCTGTTCTCTACCGAACAAATGCCCAGTCACGGACCATTGAAGAAGCCTTGCTCAAGTCCAACATTCCCTACACTATGGTAGGGGGCACCAAGTTCTACAGCCGGAAGGAAATTCGGGATGTCATTGCTTATCTGAACTTGATTGCTAACCTCAGTGACAATATCAGTTTTGAGCGCATTATCAATGAACCTAAGCGGGGAATCGGGCCAGGTACAGTGGATAAGATTCGCGATTTTGCCCAAATGCAAGAGACTTCGCTCCTGGATGCTTCGGCCAATATCATGCTCTCAGGCATCAAAGGAAAGGCAGCCCAGGCTATCTGGGACTTTGCCAATCTCATTCTTGATTTGAGAGAAAGATTGGACCAGCTGACCATTACAGAGTTGGTCGAAGAAGTCCTTGACAAGACAGGTTATATGACGGCCCTAACCAATCAGGGGAATTTAGAAAGTCAGGCCCGTATCGAGAATATCCAAGAGTTCCTATCTGTTACCAAGAATTTTGATGAAAACGGGGAGACCGTCGAAGACGAAACAGGTGTAGAAACCTTGAGTCGTTTCTTGAACGATTTAGCTTTGATTGCCGATACAGATGATGGGGCGCAAGAAACTTCAGAAGTGACCTTGATGACCCTTCACGCGGCTAAAGGCTTGGAGTTTCCAGTCGTCTTCTTAATTGGAATGGAAGAAAATGTCTTTCCTCTTAGTCGGGCGGCAGAGGATCCGGATGAGTTGGAGGAAGAACGTCGTTTGGCTTATGTGGGGATCACGCGGGCAGAGAAGGTTCTCTTTTTGACCAATGCCAATTCTCGTTTGCTCTTTGGGCGGACCAGCTACAACCGTCCGACGCGCTTTATCAATGAAATTAGCTCAGATTTGTTAAGCTACCAAGGATTAGCGCGTCCGGCCAACACTAGCTTTAAGGCTTCTTATAGCAATGGTGGCGGAACGACCTTTGGAAAAGGCATGAGTCTGTCACAAGCCCTTCAAGAGCGCAAGAGACAAGCAGCTCCAAGTGCTCTTACGTCATCAAGCCTCCCCTTTGGCAATAGTAACCGAGCGGGTGCCAAAGAAACTGTCGCTTGGTCTATTGGCGACATTGCCATTCACAAGAAGTGGGGCGAAGGAACCGTGCTTGAGGTATCAGGGAGTGGCAACACCCAAGAGCTCAAGATCAACTTCCCAGAAGTGGGGCTCAAGAAACTCTTGGCAAGTGTCGCGCCGATTGAGAAGAAATAAACTGGAGCCAGTAAGCTAAGTGTACTGTTTCAGATCATAAACATGCACTATCTCCTTGAGGATCTAATTTGTTACTGCAAGAAAAAGTTCCAAGAAAAGAACTTCTGGGAATAGTGCAGAATAGGTTGAGACTTTTCGCCGTGAGGAAAGCACCAGAAACACATCAGTTTCTGGTGCTCGGTAGATTTGAGACGTGAGGCTCAAATCTAAGGTATGGAATCCCCAAGGGAGTCGCTGCCGTCCGTCCTCACCTAAGAAAAGTCTCTATAGAGGAATGAATATTCAGTTGAAACCAGCAAGCCTCGTTTGCTGGTTTTGATTTTACTGGTGGCATGATATAATATACTAAGAATAGAGAAAGAGGCAGGCTATGAACGAAATCAAGTGTCCCAACTGTGGGGAAGTTTTTACAGTTAATGAAAGTCAATACAGCGAGCTCTTGTCACAGGTACGGACAGCTGAGTTTGACAAGGAAATTCATGAGCGAATTCGGCAAGAGTTGGCTTTAGCTGAGCAAAAAGCCCTTAATGAGCAGCAAGAGAAGTTAGCCAAGAAGGACCAAGAAATTGCCCAGTTACAAAACCAGATTCAGCAGTTTGATACGGAAAAAGAATTGGCGAAAAAGGAAGTAGAGCAAACCGCTAGCCAAAGTCTGCTAGAGAAAGAAAAAGAAGTTCAGGCACTGGAGAATCAGCTGGCGACCTTGCGCTTGGAGCATGAAAACCAACTGCAAAAGACGCTTTCTGACTTAGAGAAAGAAAGAGATCAGGTCAAAAATCAGCTTCTTTTACAAGAAAAAGAAAACGAGCTTTCTCTGACTTCGGTGAAACAAAACTATGAAGCACAGCTCAAGGCGGCTAGTGAGCAAGTTGAGTTTTACAAGAATTTCAAGGCCCAACAATCTACAAAAGCTATTGGTGAAAGTTTAGAACAGTATGCGGAGAGCGAGTTTAACAAGGTTCGTAGTTTCGCTTTCCCAAATGCCTATTTCGAAAAGGACAACAAGATTTCTGCGCGTGGGTCTAAAGGAGACTTCATCTTCCGTGATTTTGATGAAAATGGGCTAGAATTCATTTCCATTATGTTTGAGATGAAAAATGAAGCTGACGGGACTGAAAAGAAGCATAAGAATGCAGACTTCTACAAGGAGTTGGATAAGGATCGTCGAGAAAAAAACTGTGAGTATGCTGTTTTGGTAAGTATGCTTGAAGCAGATAATGACTACTTCAATACAGGGATTGTCGATGTTAGCCACGAGTATGAGAAGATGTATGTCGTTCGTCCTCAGTTCTTTATCCAGTTGATTGGTCTCTTACGCAATGCGGCTCTTAACTCTCTTAAATACAAGCAAGAACTAGCACTTATCCGTGAGCAAAATATTGACATCACCCACTTTGAAGAAGACCTAGACGCCTTCAAGGTTGCCTTTGCTAAGAACTACAATTCAGCATCCGTCAACTTCGGTAAGGCCATCGACGAAATCGACAAGGCCATCAAGCGGATGGAAGAAGTCAAGAAATTCCTCACCACATCCGAAAATCAACTCCGACTTGCCAATAATAAGCTGGATGATGTATCAGTCAAAAAATTGACCCGGAAGAATCCAACCATGAAGGCTAAGTTTGATGCCTTGAAGGGGGAATAGGAGGATCCTATGCAGATACGTAAAGCAACCATGAAAGATGCTGAAGCCCTACTGTCTTTATACGAAGACTTGGGCTATCCAACGACCGCTTCTAAGCTGTCTCGACGTTTAGAAATGATTCTTTCTCAGCCACATTATGGCTGTCTTCTAGCTGAAAGAAACGGAGAAATTTTAGGTTTCTTAGGTTATGCAAAGCTCTTCTTTTTTGAAGCAGATGGATCTTACTATCGTATTTTGGCTTTGTCAGTTGCAAAAGAAGCAAGACGACAAGGAATTGCTAGTAGGCTAATTGATGAATTGAAAAAACAAGCGCTAAAAGAAGGAGTTAAGGCACTGGCTCTAAATAGTGGATTAACCGCTGAACGAAATGCTGCACATCAGTTTTATCAGGCAGTAGGATTTGAAAAAGTGACTGCCGGCTTTGCCTTGCATTTAAAAACTCAACCTAAATAAATCATGAAAAAATAGTAGAGGAACGAAGTAATGTCTTCAACAAAAGGGAAAACCTTATATTTTAACGAAAAGAGCATGGACTATGTGACATTTGGAAAAGGAAGGGAACCTCTAGTAATTATACCAGGCTTGGGGGATGGGTTGCAGACGGTTAAAGGTAAGGCCCAGCTCTTTTCCCTCTCTTATCGTCTACTTGCTAAGCGCTATAAAATCTATGTTTTTTCTCGAATCAATGAGTTGAGGCAGGGTTATACGACACGGGATATGGCAACAGATGTAGCAGAAGCAATGGAGACACTAAACCTAGATACCGCTTATGTCATAGGGATTTCACAAGGTGGAATGATTGCTCAATGGCTAGCTGCAGAGTTTCCAGAAAGGGTTCAAAAGCTCATCCTAGCTGTGACAACAGCGAAGCCTAGTCAACTTGCTAAAGAGCGAATTGAGCATTGGCAAAAACTCAGTCAATATGGAAATTTTAAGCATCTCATGCTGGATATTGCACAGCACTCTTACACGCAAAAGAGCTATCAAAAGTGGCGGTTGCTTTATAATATTATGGGTCGCTTGGGTCGAATTAAAGATGAAAAACGAATTGTCATTCAGTCTCAGTCTTGCCTGGAACATAATAGCCTTGAGGTCTTAAAAGAAATTCATTGTCCGACCTTGGTTCTTGGTGCCCTTGAAGATGAAGTGATCGGTGTGAAGGGATCCAAGGAACTGGCGAAAGCGATTTCGGATTGTCAGCTCCTTATTCTTAAGCATTCAGGGCATGCTCTGTATGAAGAAAATAAAGCATTTCAAGAGGCTGTCTGTGGATTCTTAAACTAAAAAAGCTGGAATTTTCCAGCTTTTTATGTTAGTTAAATCGCAAAGAGATCGTTTAGGTTTTCTGCCATGGTTGGGTGGGTAAAGATTTGTTTTGCGATGTATGTATAAGGGATCTTGTTGTCCATGGCCATGGTGATCAGGTTGATGAGTTCGCCTGCAGCTTCTCCAAAGAGAGTTGCTCCAAGGATTTCTTTGGTTTCTGGATTGACTACGGCTTTGAAAGCACCTCGAAGGTCTGCATTGACATGGCCACGTGGCATGGCAGCAACTGGCAATTCTTTGACAGCAACTGGAAGTCCTTTGTCGCGTGCTTCCTGCTCAGTCAAGCCGACTTGGGCCAATGGAGGAGCAATGAAGAGTGTTGTCGCATAGTTTCCACGTGTTTCAATATTGTAGCTACCATCTCCTGTAAGGTAATTGAAGACAATGCGGAAGTCATCGAGTGACATGTAAGTGAATTGAGGACCACCATTGACATCTCCAACTGCAAAGACACCAGGGACGCTGGTTTCCAAATGTCGGTTGACTTGAATCGCTCCACGATCAGTGACTTGGATGTCTGTGTTCTCAAGACCAAGACCAGCTGTATTTGGCTTACGTCCAGTTGCGTAGAGGAGGATATCGAACTCGAAGTCGCCTTTATCGGTTACAAGGGTTAAGCTAGCTTCACCATCTTTGATTTCTTGGGTATGAACGCCTTGCAAGAATTGAATGCCATCTTCTTCAAGGTAGCCTTTTGCAAGAGCTGCAATGCTTGGCTCGATCCGTGGCAAGAATGCTTCAGAAGCGTCTAGTACCGTTACTTGGCTACCCAGGGTATTGTAGAGATGGGCAAATTCCAATCCGATTGGTCCACCACCAAGGACACCCAAGCGTTTAGGTAGATTTTCCAAACGTTGAATACCGGTTGAATCCACTGCAAACTTGCTTTCAGCCAGTCCTGGGATTGGAAGGATAGTTGGCACCGCACCAGTATTAATAATAATGGTTTCAGCTGTCAATTCTTCCTTTTCATCTCCAGCTTGAATTTCGATGACCTTGTTGGAAAGGAAACGAGCAGTAGCGTCGATGATGTCTACACCAGTTCCAGCAATGGTTGCGTAGTTCTTGCCATTGAGACGAGTAGTGACCGCATTTTTTTCATTCATGGCTTGTTCAAAATCCAAGCCTTTTTCTGCGGCAACAATCAAGGTCTTGGTGGGAATACAAGCGATATTGATACAAGTACCACCATACATAGACTTGCTCTTTTCAATCAGAGCGACTTTTTTCCCTTGGCTTGATAATTTCGCTGCGAGTGTTTTACCAGCTTTACCAAATCCAATCACAATAACATCATACATTAACATATGTTACACCTTCTTTCGTCTTCTATTGTATCAAACCCATTTTAAAAAGTCTGAAATCTGCTACGGGATTTTTTAGGAGCTCATGGGAAGGGGGAAAGAGGGACAAGAAGTCTGCTTTCATGGTATAATAAGAGGTCGGTGACCCGGATGGTCACACATGAGTTAGAAAGAGCAAACCAGATGGACGGAATTATTAATGTAAAAAAAGAAGCAGGGATGACTTCACATGATGTGGTCTTTAAACTGCGGAAAATCTTAGGAACCAAGAAGATTGGCCATGGAGGAACTCTGGACCCGGATGTGGTGGGGGTACTTCCGATTGCCGTAGGAAAAGCGACCCGAATGGTCGAATTTATGCAGGATGAGGGTAAAATCTACGAGGGAGAAATCACTTTGGGATTCTCTACCACGACGGAAGATGCCAGCGGGGAAGTTGTCGAGCGGACGCCAGTAGAAGCACCTTTAGATGCAGCAGAGGTAGACAGTATGATTGCCCAGATGGTGGGAGAGATCGAGCAGGTACCGCCTATGTACTCAGCGGTCAAGGTCAATGGGCGTAAGCTCTATGAATATGCGCGTGCAGGTGAAGAAGTGGAACGGCCTGTCCGACAAGTGACCATTTATGAATTCACGCGCACAAGCGAAATTCGTTATGAAGAAGGCCTGGCCCGTTTTCGCTTCCGGGTTAAATGCAGCAAGGGGACCTATATCCGGACCTTGTCGGTGGATCTGGGACAAAAGCTAGGCTATGCAGCTCATATGTCTTACTTGACACGAACTAGTGCCGCTGGATTGTCACTGGATGATGCCCTGACCTTGGAAGAGCTTGCTGAAAAAGTAGCGAAAGGAGATTTGAGCTTCCTTCATCCTCTTGAAATTGGGACAGGAGATCTAGAAAAAGTAGAGCTGACAGCAGAAGAGGTTGGCGAAGTCCAAGTAGGACGCTTTATTCCAGTCGAGAGCGAAGCCAGAGAGTTGGCTGCTTTTTACCAAGGAAAATTGGTAGCCATTTTAGAAAAAAGAGAAGAACTTTACAAACCTCGAAAAGTTTTTCTAACAGAAAGTGTGTTACAATAAATTCATGAATATTCGTACGATAACTACTGCTAACCAGATCCACTTGGAGAATGAGACAGTTTTGGTTCTGGGCTACTTTGATGGCCTGCATCTGGGGCACCAAGAACTTTTTAAAAAGGCGCGTCAGATCGCGGATGAAAAAGGCTTGAAGGTTGCTTTGTTAACCTTCCCTGAATCTCCTAAGTTGGCCTTTGTTCGCTACCAACCAGAATTGTTGCTCCATTTGCAAAGCCCTGAGGATCGGTTCCAAAAATTAAACGAACTAGGAGTGGATGAGCTCTTTCTCATTGATTTTACGACTGATTTTGCTTCTAAAACAGCTAAAGAATTTGTTGATCAATTCGTAAAAGCCTTGAGAGCCCGAGTTTTAATTGCTGGATTTGATTATAGTTTTGGCTCTGATAAGAAAACAGCCTCTGACTTAGCTGCTTATTTTGATGGTCAGGTGGAAGTCATTTCTCCTGTATTGGATCAGGGGGAAAAGATCAGTTCGACCCGCATCCGTCAAGCTGTCCTAGAAGGACGGGTCAAAGAAGCTGCCCGTTTACTTGGTCACCCTTTATCCAGTCGGGGAATTGTTGTCCATGGGGATGCGCGTGGCCGTACCATTGGCTACCCTACTGCTAATCTAGCACCGATTGATCGGACCTATCTACCATCAGATGGAGTCTATGTAGTTGATGTCGATTTTAAAGGGCATACCTATCGGGGCATGGCTTCTGTCGGGAAGAATATTACCTTTGATGGGAAGGAGCTTCGGTTTGAAGTCAATCTTTTTGACTTTTCAGGAGACATCTACGGTCATACCCTGACCATTCACTGGTTAGATAAGATTCGAGAAATGGTCAAATTTGATGGGATAGATCAACTAGTGGCTCAACTAGAAGAAGATGAAGCAGTTTCACGAAACTGGACCGAGGATTAGGAAGCTACCTAGTCCTTTTTTCTGCTGTCTTTTGGGGAATAATGAAAGTGGTTTCTTTTTTTCTACTGAAATTCAGAAAAATCGTCGAGAAATCAAAAAAGCGCTTTTCAAGCACCTATTTTTTTTGTATAATAGAGTCAGATAGTTATATATAAAAAAGAAGTGAACCACATGATTACATTATTTTTATCACCGAGTTGTACATCATGTCGAAAAGCTCGGGCTTGGTTAAAAAAGCACGATGTTCCATTTAAAGAACACAATATTATGACAAGTCCTTTGAGCAAACAGGAGTTGACAAGTATATTGGCCTTGACCGAAAACGGAACAGACGACATTATTTCAACTCGTTCAAAAATTTTTCAAAAATTGGATGTTGATGTTGAAGATTTATCGATCTCAGCCTTGATTCATCTGATTGAGGAAAATCCAAGTCTCTTACGGAGACCGATTATTTTAGATAACAAACGCATGCAAATCGGCTTTAACGAAGACGAAATTCGTGCCTTCTTGCCGCGGAGTTATCGTAAACAAGAGTTACGCTCTGCCACTCTAAGAGCAGAAATAAACTAAGAAGTATGTCGAATGCAAAAAAATTATAGTTACCCACTGGACTTATCGTGGAGCACTGAAGAGCTTGCTTCAGTGCTTTCTTTTTACAATAAAGTTGAAGAAGCCTATGAAAGTAAGGTAGAGGCCAAAGAATACATGGAAGCCTACCGCGCTTTTAAGAAGGTCGTGCCTAGTATTGGAGAAGAAAAACGTCTCGGACGGGAGTTCGAAGAAGTGAGCGGTTATTCTCTCTATCGTGCGACCCAGGCTGCAAAGCAAAAAGAGGAAGGATGGTTTTCTCTTGAAGAATAAGTTAGAGTTTGCCAAACAAATAGTTTTAGAGGCTGGAGACTACTTGCGTCTTCATCTCCATGATGACTTGATGATCTCAAAAAAGACTGGGCCGACAGATTTGGTGACCCAGATGGACCAACAGGTTCAAAATGATTTGGTTGAAAAAATCACAAATCGCTACCCAGAAGATCGAATTTTTGCGGAGGAAGATGGCCTTCGTTCACCGATTTCAGAAGGATCCGTTTGGGTGATTGATCCCATTGATGGGACCAATAATTTTGTGACCCAAAAGGAAGATTTTGCGGTCATGGTGGCCTATTTCGAAGACGGAATCGGTCGGTTTGGCCTGATCTACGATGTTATGCGGGATTACCTTTTTTACGGGGGTGGAGAATTCCCTGTTTATCGCAATGATCTTGAACTGACGCCCTTTGTGGACCAACCTTTGGAAAACTTGTTGATTGCGTCAAATGTCGGTATGCTTGAGAAAAATGACTGGGGAATGGCCGATCTTGGAATGGATTCACTAGGAATCCGGGTCTATGGCAGTGCCGGTATTAGTTTTTCAAAAATTCTCTCAGGTGGTATTTTAGCTTACTTTAGCTATATCTGGCCATGGGACTATGCAGCCGCAGCGATCATGGGAGAACAGTTAGGCTATACCGTCCTAAATCTAAATGGGGATAAACCTAATTACCAGACAGTCGAACCTATTATGATGGTTCCAAAAGTGAAGTTAACAGAGATTCAAACCTATCTTAAGAAAGGGAGAAGTTAAATGAATTTTCCCAATGGTTTTAAAGAAAAATACCAGCATCTTCTAGGTGAGGATGCTGCTGCTTTTTTTGCGACCTTTGATCAAGAAGCAGTAGCAGCCTTTCGCACCAATCCTTTGAAAGAAGCACAAAAAGTCTTTGATGATCCGATTCCCAATACTCCTTGGGGCCATTATGGAAAGGTCTCAGGGAAATCCATCGAACACGCGACGGGCTTGGTCTATTCACAAGAACCAGCAGCTCAGATAGTGGCCCAAGTCGCCCAACCAAAGCCTGGGATGAAGGTCCTAGACTTAGCCGCAGCACCTGGTGGTAAGACGACGCAACTCTTGTCTTATTTGGACAATCAAGGACTCTTGGTCTCCAATGAAATCCACAAGGGACGCTCGAAAATTCTCGTAGAGAATGTCGAACGCTTTGGTGCTCGAAATGTGCTGGTGACCAATGAGTCAGCCGATCGCCTGGCCAAAGTTTTCTCAGGCTTTTTTGATCTGATTGTATTAGATGCTCCTTGTTCGGGTGAGGGGATGTTTCGTAAGCAACCAGATGCCATGGACTATTGGTCTGTCGAATATCCTCGAGAGTGTAGTCTTCTTCAAAGAGAAATTCTGGAGAATGCCCTCAAGATGTTGGTCCAAGGTGGTTCCTTGGTTTATTCAACCTGTACCTGGGCTCCAGAGGAAAATGAAGAAATTGTATCCTGGCTTTTGGAAAACTATGAGCTGGAGCTGGAAACGATCGAGAAGATCAATGGTATGGCAGAAGGCATTGACTATCCAGAAACCGCGCGTATGTATCCTCATCGCTTTAAAGGGGAGGGCCAATTTGTCGCTAAGTTTCGTTATCTAGGAGAGAATCGGCCTGCTAAAATCCCTTCCAAAAAGGACCAATTATCTGCTGAACAAAAGAAATGGTGGCAGGAATTTGCTAAGAAACATTTGAAGATTACTCTAGAAGGGGTCCTTGAAATCTTTGGTGACGAGCTGTATTTGGTTCCACTTGGTTTACCTGATTTGCGAAAAGTAAAAATTGCCCGAAATGGCTTGCACCTAGGAACCTTCAAGAAAAATCGATTTGAACCTAGTTTTGCCCTTGGTCTAGCTCTGAAACCGAGTGAAGTCAAAGAGACCGTTTCGATCACGCCTGAGGACTTTGTTCATTATGTGGCGGGAGAAACAGTTCAATTGAACGAATCGCATCCAAATGGATGGTACCAGGTCCTGGTAGAAGGCAATGGTTTGGGCTTTGCCAAAGTGACCGGGCAAACCCTGAAAAATTTCTATCCAAAGGGGCTTCGTTTTAGGTAAAATGCTGGGCAAAGAACCCGTTCTATGATATAGTGGAAGTACAGTTTTTTTGAAAAAAACTTGTCAAAATCATAAGTGAAATAGTGAAATATCAAGGAGACATGATTTGAAAAAGTCTAAAAAGCTGATCCTAGGACTAGCGACGATCGCATTAGCAGGAAGTTTATCTGCTTGTGCTTCTTGGATCAATCGCGGAGAATCCATCACTGCTGTTGGATCCACTGCCTTGCAACCCTTGGTTGAAGGAGTGGTAGATCGCTACATTGAAGAACATCCTGGTAAGATTGTGAATGTACAAGGAGGAGGTTCTGGTACAGGACTTTCACAAGTTCAATCAGGTGCTGTGGACATCGGTAATAGTGACCTGTTTGCAGAGGAAAAGTCTGGGATCGATGCCTCTAGTCTGGTCGATCATCAGGTAGCCGTAGCAGGAACAGCCATCATTGCCAATAAAAATATCTCGATCGACAATCTGACAACGGAGCAATTGCGAAAGATCTTTACAGGCGAATATACCAACTGGAAGCAGTTGGGTGGTCCAGATCTTGAGATCACGATTGTGAACCGTGCCGTAGGTTCTGGTAGCCGTGCTGTCTTTGATGCCATTATCATGGATGGCAAACAACCCAAGCAGGCCCAAGAGCAAGACTCTAATGGAATGGTGAAAAACATCGTTTCTCAAACTCCAGGAGCCATCTCTTATCTAGCCTTTACCTACTTGGATAGCAGTGTCAAAACCATGAAGCTCAATGGTTATCAACCAACCAAAGCCAATGTCGTCAACAATAACTGGCCCATCTGGTCTTACGAACATATGTATACCAAGGGAAAACCTAATGAGTTGTCTAAAAAATTCATTGACTACATGATGACGGATGAGGTTCAGCAAAAAGTTGTTGGCAAGATGGGCTATATTCCAATCAATGATATGAAAGTCACCCGTGATTTAAAAGGGAATGTGACAAAAAATAAAAGAATTAGGTAAAAAATGAACGAAGTAGCAAAAAAAATGCTGACGAAATCAAAAAACTCCCGCCTAGAAAAATTTGGGAAAACCATTACCTTTCTATGTATGAGTTTGATTGTTGTCGTCGTTGCCATGATTTTGATTTTCGTGGCCCAAAAAGGTTTATCGACTTTCTTTGTTAATAAAGTCAATATCTTTAGTTTTCTATTTGGGAGCTCTTGGAATCCTGCTGCGAAGGAATTTGGAGCCCTACCCATGATTCTAGGTTCCTTTATTGTAACCTTGCTTTCTGCCCTCTTGGCAACGCCGTTTGCCATTGGTGCAGCAGTTTTCATGACAGAAGTCTCGCCCAAAGGAGCTCGTTTCTTGCAACCAGCGATTGAGCTTTTGGTGGGAATTCCTTCAGTTGTTTATGGATTCATTGGTCTTCAAGTGGTCGTCCCATTTACCCGTAGTCTCTTTGGGGGGACTGGTTTTGGGATCCTCTCAGGGGTCTTTGTCCTCTTTGTTATGATCCTACCAACTGTTACCTTTATGACGACCGATAGCCTCCGAGCTGTACCCCGTCATTATCGGGAAGCTAGTATGGCAATGGGAGCGACCCGCTGGCAAACCATTTGGCATGTCACGCTCAAGGCAGCCCGCTCTGGAATCTTTACAGCGGTCGTCTTTGGAATGGCGCGTGCCTTTGGGGAAGCCTTGGCTATCCAGATGGTGGTCGGAAACTCTGCAGTGGTGCCAACCTCGCTCACAACACCAGCTTCCACCCTCACCTCTATTTTGACCATGGGAATCGGAAATACCGTCATGGGTACGGTCAATAACAATGTTCTTTGGTCACTCGCCTTGGTATTGCTCCTCATGAGTCTTGCCTTTAACAGTGTGATTAAACTGATTACGAAAGAAAGAGGTAAGAAGAACTATGCACGCTAAACGAATGGATAAAATTGCAACAGGAGTACTGTATGCTATTTCAGGGATCATCGTTGCGATTCTTGCCTCATTGATCCTTTATATCTTGGTCCGTGGCTTGCCCCATGTATCCTGGCACTTCTTGACTGGGAAATCCTCTTCTTATCAAGCAGGAGGAGGGATCGGAATTCAATTGTATAATTCCTTTTTCCTCTTAGTCATTACCTTGGTGATTTCCTTCCCACTTTCTCTTGGGGCTGGGATTTACCTTTCTGAGTACGCAAAAAAAGGGCGCTTGACCAATTTGGTTCGTACCTGTATTGAGATCTTGTCTTCCTTGCCATCTGTCGTTGTAGGTCTCTTTGGTTACTTGGTCTTTGTTGTCCAGTTCAAATATGGATTTTCGATCATTTCAGGGGCCTTGGCCTTGACCGTCTTTAACTTGCCCCAGATGACCCGCAATATCGAAGATAGCTTGCAGCACGTTCATCATACGCAGCGCGAAGCAGGTTTAGCACTGGGCTTGTCTCGCTGGGAAACCGTGATTCATGTCGTGGTACCGGAGGCTCTTCCAAGCATTATCACTGGGGTTGTATTGGCATCAGGACGGATCTTTGGGGAAGCCGCTGCCTTGATCTATACAGCAGGTCAATCGGCTCCAGCTCTTGATTGGTCAAACTGGAACATCTTTAGTGTGACCAGTCCGATTTCTATCTTCCGTCAGGCTGAAACCTTGGCCGTCCATATCTGGAAGGTCAACAGTGAAGGAACCATTCCAGACTCGATCGAAGTCTCAGCTGGTTCTGCCGCCGTTCTTTTGATCTTTATCTTGATCTTTAACTTTGGAGCCCGCAAACTCGGAAGTTACCTCCATAAAAAACTAACATCTGCTTAAAGGAGAAGAAATGTCAAAATACAATTGGGATGAGAGACACATCATTACTTTTCCTGAAGAAAAGGTGGTCCTATCGACCAAAGATTTGCATGTCTATTATGGAACTAACGAGTCCATTAAAGGCGTCGACATGCAGTTTGAAAAGAATAAGATTACAGCCTTGATCGGTCCTTCAGGATCTGGGAAATCAACCTATCTTCGTAGTTTGAACCGGATGAATGATACCATCGATATTGCGCGTGTTACGGGTGAAATTTGGTATGAAGGAATCGATGTTAACCGTCCAGATATCAATGTTTATGAAATGCGCAAGCATATTGGGATGGTTTTCCAACGGCCCAATCCTTTTGCCAAATCAATATACAAAAATATCACCTTCCCGCATGAACGTGCTGGGGTGAAAGACAAGAAGATCTTGGACGAATTGGTCGAAACTTCTTTGAAACAGGCAGCCCTATGGGATCAGGTAAAAGATGATCTTCACAAATCAGCTCTGACACTTTCAGGTGGTCAACAACAACGACTTTGTATCGCGCGGGCTATCTCGGTGAAGCCAGACATTTTGCTCATGGATGAGCCAGCTTCAGCGCTTGATCCGATCGCAACAGCGCAATTAGAAGAAACCATGCTGGAGCTGAAGAAAGATTACACCATTGTCATTGTGACCCACAGCATGCAACAAGCAGCCCGTGCTAGTGATTATACCGGTTTCTTTTATCTGGGAAACCTCATCGAGTACGATAAGACTTCGAATATTTTCCAAAATGCGAAATTGCAATCGACCAACGATTATGTATCGGGTCACTTTGGATAAAGTAATATGACAACAAAAAGGAAAATAGAATGACAGAACCAATTTTGCAAGTCAAGGACTTGTCGGTTTATTACAATAAAAAGAAGGCTTTGAATAGTGTCTCTTTGGATTTTGCTCCAAAGGAGATTACAGCCTTGATTGGTCCTTCAGGATCAGGGAAATCTACCCTTTTAAAAGCCATTAACCGCATGGGGGACCTCAACCATGAGGTCACTACCACAGGAACCATCCTCTACAACGGTCACAATATCTACGGACCACGGACCGATACGGTCGAATTGCGTAAGGAAATCGGAATGGTCTTCCAACAGCCCAATCCCTTTCCAATGTCCATTTATGATAATGTGACTTATGGGTTGATGATTAATGGTGTCAAGGATAAGGCTGTCTTAGATGAGGCGGTTGAAACTTCATTGAAACGTGCTTCCATCTGGGATGAAGTCAAGGATCGCCTGCATGATTCAGCTATCGGACTTTCCGGTGGTCAGCAGCAGCGGGTCTGTGTGGCGCGGGTTCTTGCGACTAGTCCAAAGATTATTCTTTTGGATGAACCAACTTCAGCGCTGGACCCGATTTCAGCTGGGAAGATTGAAGAAACCTTATATGGACTAAAAGACCGCTACACCATGCTCTTGGTGACACGCTCCATGCAGCAAGCGAGTCGGATTTCTGATAAAACAGCCTTTTTCTTGGATGGCGATTTGATTGAGTACAATGACACCAATGAAATGTTCTTGAACCCAGCTAAGAAAGAAACAGAAGACTATGTCTCTGGTAAATTTGGATAGGAAGAAAATAAAATGTTACGAGTTCAATTTGAAGAAGATTTAGAGAAGTTGCATAACCAGTTTTATGCAATGGGAAATGAAGTGTTGAGTCAGATCAACCGTACGGTCCGCGCTTTCGTGACCCATGACCGTGAATTGGCCCGCCAAGTTATCGAAGATGATGCGGAGATCAACGACTACGAAGTGAAATTAGAGCGTAAATCCTTTGAGATTATTGCCCTTCAACAGCCCGTTTCACAAGACCTTCGTATCGTGATGACTGTCTTAAAAGCGGTCTCTGACTTAGAGCGGATGGGTGACCACGCAGTATCAATTGCCAAGGCAACGATTCGCATGAAAGGGGAAGTCCGCATCCAATCTGTTGAGGAAGAGATCAGCAAGATGGGCCGTGAAGTCAAAGATTTTGTCGAAGCGACACTAGATGTTTACCTCAAAGGCGATGTGGATTTGGCCTATGAAGTTGCGACACGAGACGAAGTCATCAACCATTACTTCGATAGTATCCAAGAATTAGCAACAGAAGAAATTCGGAAAAATCCTGAGTCCATCGTGACCGGACGGGATTATTTCCAAGTGATCAACTTCTTGGAACGTATCGGAGATTATGCAAAAAATATCTGTGAGTGGGTGGTTTACTTCGAAACAGGTAAAATTATCGAAATGTAAGATCATGGAGTCTTTTCGATCACAGACAGGCATTGTCATGCTTGTCTTTTCTTTTATCTTAACTTTGTGATAAAATAGTTTTATGAGGGCTTTTCATTGGAAAAGCGTAAAACATTTAAAGGAGGAAATTATGCAAGCAGTTGCACATTTTGTAGAAACATTCGTTCCAGAACATTACGAAGTGTTTTTGGATTTAAGTCGTAAAACCAAGACCTTTAGCGGTCGTGTGGTGATCACGGGTCAAGCCAAGGCGGACAAGATCTCGCTTCACCAAAAGGATTTGACCATCGAAACAGTAGAAGTAGCAGGTCAAGCTTGTCCATTTACGGTTGATGATGACAATGAAGCAGTCTATGTTGAATTGGAAGGAACAGGTCAAGTGACAGTTACTCTGACCTATTCTGGTAAGATCACAGACAATATGACAGGGATTTACCCATCTTACTACAGCATTGATGGCGTGAAGAAGGAAGTCCTCTCTACTCAGTTTGAGAGCCATTTTGCGCGTGAAGCTTTTCCAAGTGTGGACGAGCCTGAAGCCAAAGCAACCTTTGATTTAGCTGTGAAGTTTGACCAAGAAGAAGGAGAAATTGCCCTCTCAAATATGCCTGAAATCGACGTGGAAAACCGCAAAGAAACAGGAATTTGGAAGTTTGATACGACTCCACGGATGTCTTCTTACCTCCTTGCCTTTGCTGCTGGAGATCTTCAAGGAGTGACAGCTAAGACCAAGAATGGAACCCTAGTCGGTGTCTACTCTACCAAAGCTCACCCATTAGAAAACTTGGACTTCTCATTGGATATTGCCGTTCGTGCTATTGAATTTTATGAAGACTACTATGGTGTGAAGTATCCAATCCCTCAATCCCTTCATATCGCCCTTCCAGACTTCTCTTCAGGAGCGATGGAAAACTGGGGCTTGGTAACCTACCGTGAAGTCTACCTTCTAGTAGATGAAAACTCTACGGCCCAAAGCCGTCAAACAGTAGCCTTGGTGGTGGCTCACGAATTGGCTCATCAATGGTTCGGAAACCTCGTGACCATGAAATGGTGGGATGATCTCTGGTTGAATGAAAGCTTTGCCAATATGATGGAATATGTCAGCTTGGATGCCATTGAACCAAGCTGGAATATCTTTGAAGACTTCCAAACAACTGGAGTGCCTGCTGCTTTGAAACGCGATGCTACAGATGGCGTTCAATCCGTCCATGTGGAAGTCAAACACCCAGACGAGATCAACACTCTTTTTGACCCAGCAATCGTTTACGCTAAGGGTAGCCGTCTTATGCACATGCTTCGTCGATGGTTAGGCGATGACGCCTTCCGCAAAGGGTTGAAGATCTACTTTGAAAAACACCAATACGGCAATACTATCGGTCGTGACCTTTGGGATGCTCTTGGGCAAGCTTCAGGTCGTGATGTCGCAGCCTTTATGGATTCTTGGTTGGAGCAACCAGGATACCCTGTTGTTTCAGCTTCTGTGGAAAACGATACCTTGATCATCCGTCAAGAGCAGTTCTTCATCGGAGATAGAGAAGAAAAAGGACGCAAGTGGGTTGTTCCGTTAAATAGCAACTGGACGGGTATTCCAGATACCTTGGAAACTGAAGTCTTAGAAATTCCAAACTACAGTGCCTTGAAAGCAGCTAACAGCGGAGCTCTTCGCTTCAATACAGAAAATACAGCTCACTATATCAGTGACTACCGTGGGGAATTGTTGGAAGACATCCTTGCTGACCTTGCTAGCTTGGATAGCACTTCAAAATTACAAGTGGTTCAAGAACGTCGTCTTTTAGCTGAAAGTGGTCAAATTTCTTATGCAAGCCTCTTGCCAGTGATTGAACACTTGACAGAAGAAAGTTCCTACTTGGTTGTTTCAGCTGTTTCGAGCGTCTTAGCTGGAATCAGTCTCTTTGTGGATGAAGGAACTGAAACAGAAGCTGCCTTCCATGAGTTGTTGAAACGCTTGAACCGTTACAACTTTGAACGCTTGGGTCTAGAAGCTAAGCCTGGTGAAACAGAAGAAGACGAAAAAGTTCGTCAGCTAATGATTGCTAATATGATCAAGGCCAATGATGAAGCTGCAAAAGCTCAAGCGAGCGCTATCTTTGAAGCACATGCAGATGATTTGGAAAAACTTCCAGCTGCCATCCGCCTGCAAATCTTGGTCAACCAAATCAAGCACCAGGAAACCAAGGAGCTTAGCCAACAATACCTGGATACTTATGTTAAGACAGTAGATGGGAACTTTAAACGCCAGTTGGCGGCTGCACTTTCTTATACCAAGGATGAGGAAACTTTGGAAGCTCTATTGAAGGAGTGGAAGAACAAGGATGTGGTGAAACCTCAGGACTTGGCTATGAGTTGGTACTACAACTTCTTACACGATGACTTTACCCAAGGAAGAACTTGGACTTGGGCGCGTGAAAACTGGGATTGGGTCAAGAAAGCCCTCGGTGGTGATATGAGCTTTGATAAGTTTGTCATCTATCCAGCTAACTGTTTCAAGACCCGTGAACGCTTGGATGAATACAAGGCCTTCTTTGAGCCTCAATTGGATGATATGGCTATCAGCCGAAACATCAGCATGGGTATCAAGGAAATTGCAGCGCGTGTGGATTTGATCCAACGGGAAAAAGCAGCAGTAGAAGCCGCTATCCTTGCTACGAAATAAATGAAATAAATTTATAAAAGATGCTACAGAATTCATTCTGTAGCATCTTTTGTTTTTCAATGAATCATTTGTATTGGATATCGAAGGAGAAGGATCATTAGTTTATTGGACTTGGTAAGAGAATCTCCGTTCGATAGTGGCCATTTTCTTTGAAACGCTTGACAGTTCCTTGGTATTCTTGTACTAGAGCATCAACGTTTCGTAAGCCCCAACCATCTCTTTGACGTGTTTTACGAGTCTCTTGTTCTTGTTCATTAAAGGTATTGTTGATCGAAATAAATAGGTTTTGTTGAAAATAACGTATATTTAGAGCCAATGTTCTCTCTGATTTATCAGTCAATCGAAGACAGGCTGAAATACTATTATCTAAACAATTTCCTAAAATAACAGCTAGAACATCTGGCTGAATAGATAACTCTTGTGGGATAAAGCAGTTAATTTCCAATTCAATTTCATCTTCCACATCGTGAAGTTTTTGATTCAGTAAATAATTAACCGTTGGATTTTTTGAGTAAAAGGTTTGTTTTCCTGAAATACTATCGGTTAACGATTGAAGGTACTCTCTAGCCTCATCAGGATTTTCTTCTAGAAGTGCCAACAGAGTTAAATGTTTATTTTTTAAGTCATGCCGAAGACTTTGCAATCGTTGGTATTCCTCTTGAGACTGTTGTGTTTCTCTTAATTGGAATTGAAGCTGTTCTTTATCTAATTTATTTTGATAATAAGCGTGCTGTTGTTGAGAAAGATGTAGGGTAAAATAAAGTGAGGAAAACGACAATACAATAAGAGACAAGAGTGAAATGACAGAAAGATAATCTGGTCCAAATACTTGCCCTTGAATAGCTGATACAGTAAAGGCAAAAATAATCGATAAAATCGGCACGATAAATAGATACAGCCAATTTCTTTTAGATGTTGCCATGCCTAACTTTTGATGTGTTCGGAATAACTGTCGAAGAACAAGTGTTATGACGGTTGAAAAAAGAAAACTAATGGCAAGGTAACCACTAATCAGTCCTAAATTTTTCGATACTTTTGACAGTGGAAGAAAAAGTTGGATAACTTGATTGAGGACAGCTCCTGCTAATAATGTCAGGCTTGTCTGTAAGAATATCCAAAAGGAAGAATCACGAAAGGAGTAGCCAAAATAGAGTCCTACAAGAGAGGATTCTACAATACTAAGGAGGAGATTGCTCACTAAAAAAACGCGACTTTCTAAAAATATAAACACAAAAGCCACATGAAGAAGAAAGCAACAACAAAGGAGTAAAAGTGTCTTTTTTGATTGTTTACTTTTGGATATTGACCTAAAAAATAAAACACTTGCCAGAAATAAGTCGAACAAGATACTAATGATCCGCAATCCTATTAGCATTAGAAATTCCTTTCACTGAGGTAGTTATAGTATTTTTCTTTAAAAGAAGACTGGAACTTACGACTAATTGGAAGTGAATGCTCCTCGGTTCCATTTAGCAAAATAGTCACTGTTTTCGCATCAAAATCTTTGATATATTTGGGATTTACAATATAAGAAGCATGAATTTGAATAAAATAATCAGGTAGTTTATCTAAAATGTCTTGAGTTTTCAGTAAGGACTTATAGGTATCTGCTAGCGTGTAAATAAAAACGGATCGCTTATCTTTCTCAAAATAGGTAATGTCACTTAAAGGAATAGAGTAACTTTGTTTTCCAAATGAGAAGTTAAAGATGATTTGTCCTAAATCTAGATAACGTAAAATTCTGTCTACTACCTTATTTAGTCTTTGAGGTTCAATTGGTTTTACTAAGTAATCAAAAGTCTGCACTTCAAAAACTTGTTCCATGTAATCACGATAGCTGGTCACAAAAATGATAGGGATAAAAGGATTGAACTGCCGAATTTCACGAGCAAGGTCAATTCCAGTAATTTGTGGCATATCAATATCCAAAAAGACACAATGAGTATCCCTTGTTAACTGCTCTAACATCTTTTGTGGATTGGTATATAGTTTTGTTTCTACAGGAACCTTGTCGTAAGAAAGTAAATACTGTTCTAACTGACTAGCATCTCTAGTTGAGTCATCACAAATAACGACGTTTAACATAAGTCCCCCTTATCAAATTGAGTTGGCTAATTATGACACTAAAATGGTAAATCATGACGTAAACCTTGGAAAGTCATATGTTTATTATACAATAATCTTATCAAAAATGAAGGAAGCTGGGAAAATCTTCTCAGTCTTGAGTGATGAGATGAAGACATTTGCGACACTGACTATTAGAGATTTGACAAAATCATTCGATAAGCAACATTTTGCTAATAATCATATTTCCTTAGAAATAGAAGCTGCTAAAATTACAGCTTTTTTAGGACACAATGGCGCTGGTAAGTCCACCCTCTTAAATCAAATGATTGGTTTTACCAAACCTGATCAAGGAGACGTTTGCTATGGAGATATTTCTTTTGTTCAAAATCGTAAACGAGCTCGCTCAATGATGAGCTATATGTCTCAACAGTATGCCCCACTTGAGAAATTGACGGTGGAACAAAACTTAGAAATGCTTGGAAGAATGAGAGGGTTAAACACCTTGGATTTGCAAAAAGAAATGGATCAGCTCTTAACCGAGTTAGAAATTAAGGAGTACCGGGCAAAACAAGGAAAGGACCTTTCAGGTGGTTTAAAGCGTCTGACCTCTTTTGCAATGGCTTTAATCGGATCTCCGACCATCATTCTTCTTGATGAGCCGACGAACGATGTTGATCCAATACGTCGTGAAAAACAATGGCAATTATTACAGAAGCTAGCGCATAAAGGTCATACCATTATTATTGTGACGCATAATCTCTTAGAAGTTGAAAAATATGCTGACAACTATGCCTTATTTAACCATGGGAAGTTAATCAAATCAGGACCAGTTCAGCAAATAACCTATCAAAAACAGTATCAAATATCTTTTGAGTTTAGGAATAAAGATAGCTTAGCTCTATTTCAAGATTACACCATTATCAACGGTTCAATTTGTCGTATTGAAATAGAAGAGAAGGAGTTAACGAGACTGCTACCAAAAATCACGCAGGAATTGGATAGAAAGAATATTTTAAATCTGTCACTTACTCAGAAAAACATATCCATTTCAGATCTTTATAGAGAGGAGTTGACAAACTGATATGACTCAATTTTTTTACTTACTTCGTTGGAACTATCTTCGTCAAAAAGATTTATTTTTACTCTTTACGCTAGCTCAAGTTCTGTTATCCATTTCACTTCTTTTTGGTTATCCACTAGTGATAGGTGAGATTGATACGACTGCTGCCTACTATCTCTCTTCTGGTTCAGTTCTGATAGGAATTATTTCTATTGGATGTACTATCTCATCACCTGTTATAGCAAATGCGAAGTCAGAAGGACATGTAGACTATGTACGAGCCCTTCCAATACCTCGAATTCTTATTTCCTTAGCAGATCTTTGGATGTGGATGATTGCTATTTTACCTGGAGTGTTCTTTTCTGTTATACTGGGCTATTTTCGTTTTTCTGTCCGCTTAAATGTATCTATTCTGGCTGTTTTCATCCTATTTCTTATCTGTCTTACAATGATCAGTCTTGGATTTGCCATTGCGTATACTTTTTCTCCCAATATTGTCACGTTGATGTCTCAGTTGATTCTTATGATTGGTTTGATGTTTTCACCAATCATGTACCCTGCAAGTCGTCTTCCGGATTGGATAAACCATCTCTACCATATTTTTCCTTTTGTCCCTTCTGTCAACCTCCTACGAGCTTGCGTCTATAGTCATGGTCACGTCTCATTTTTTGACTTCACTATTCTGATTATCTGGATTTTGCTAACACAGTTACTGATCTTGAGAGTTCTTTATAAGGAAAAATAAAGGAAGGAGGTTAGATAGAAGGTTCTTCTATGAAACAGTCATCCATTTAAAAGGAGTTCAATTGAAGAGATATACCTACAACAAAAAGCAACAACTGTGTTCAGATGTTGCTTATTTTAGTATGTTCGTACCCTTTGTATCTTATTTGAAATACCAGTGGTGTTTGAGGCTGGCAAAAATAGCTTTGCTGGTGATCGTGATGATGATCAGTTTGATGAGGTCGGCAAGGATAAAGGGAGCAACGACTAAAGCAAATGCTTTTTGGATATCGGTATGCGTGACCAGCATAAAGCCGATAGCTCCAGCTACAAAGAGGAGAGCACTACTGAACAAATTAGCAAGGAAAATGGTCAGCACGCTGGATTTAGCATTTGTAAATAGAGACGTGATCCATGCTCGGAATGGGAAGAAGAGGAGGAAACCAGCAGTAGGGCCAAGGAAATGCGAAGCACCACTAGCACCACCTGCCAATACTGGGAAACCTAAGAAGCCTAGAAGTAGGTAGAGGCAGACTGTGACAAAGGCATGACTGGGTTTATAGATGGTCCCGATAATCCCGATCATGAGCGTTTGCAGGGTTAAAGGAATTGGACCAAATGGAAGGGTAAATTGAGATAGGACGGAGATCATAGCTACTCCAATGGAGATGAGCACTAAAGGAAAGATTTTCTTCATAACAGTTAACCTCTATTTTATTTTATGGTAACTATTCTACAATATCGGTTTCATCCTGTCAATACTCCCAGTCGTTTTAGGTTGTTTTAAGTAAAAATTTAGGCCTGTTTAAGACTTCTAAAGTATAATCGCCTTACTTAAAGGATCGAGCTCCCTTTAAAATTTAAAAGACAAGTACTTGTAAAAAAGATAAAAGGTAAAAAGATGAATCAAAAAGAAACAAAACAAGTAGTCGAAACGCAAGAATCCAAAGAAAAAATGGTCGTCCTCAAACGAAGTCCTAAGTGGTGGATCGGTATGGCAGCAGTTGGTGGCTTGTTGGTCGGTGCTGGAAGTGGCTTTGGGGTCGGTGTCATTGCCTCACAATCTTCCAATAGCCAACAATTTTCTCAACCGGTTCAAACGGGTCAGAACCAAGGATCCAATCAGCAACAAAATAGTCAAAATGGCCATGCTTCACAAGGAAACCAGCAAACTGGTGGCCCACAGGACGGCGGTCCTCAAGGCGGTGGTCCTCAAGGTGGCCCGCAAGGAGGTGGACCTGGTCAAATGCCACAGGAAGGCAATGGTGGTCCTCAAGGGAATGGTCCAGAAAATGGCATGAACCAATCTGGCGGACAACAAAAAGGGAACCAGGATTCCTCTAACAAGTCCAACAAAAAGAATTCGAAGAATAAAAACAAGACGAGTGACAGTCAGAATAACAAAGAAAACACGACAAATTCATAAAACAAGCCTTCCTCTGATAGACTGAATTTGATCATCAAACCAGGTTCTAAACTATAGGAAATGAAGGTAAGTCGTGTTATAATGGTTAAGAATAGATTAGAAAGACTCGCTCAGGAAAGAGAAGAGGATACGACGATGATTAAAATTCTATTGGTCGAAGATGACCTTGGTTTATCAAATTCAGTATTTGATTTTTTAGATGATTTTGCGGACGTTATGCAGGTCTTTGACGGAGAAGAAGGTCTTTACGAAGCAGAAAGCGGGATCTATGATTTGATTCTGCTGGACCTCATGCTTCCTGAAAAAGACGGCTTCCATGTCTTGAAAGAATTGCGTGAAAAAGGCGTGACAACCCCTGTTTTAATCATGACAGCTAAAGAAAGTCTGGATGACAAAGGGCACGGCTTTGAGCTAGGTGCAGACGATTATCTGACCAAGCCTTTCTATCTTGAAGAGCTTAAGATGCGGATTCAAGCTCTCTTGAAGCGCTCAGGCAAGGTCAATGAAAACACCCTCAATTATGGCAATTTGAAGGTCAACTTATCTACCAATTCGACTTACGTGGACGATAAGGAAGTAGAACTTCTTGGGAAGGAATTTGATCTCTTGGTCTACTTCCTTCAAAACCAAAATGTCATCCTTCCGAAAACACAGATCTTCGATCGTCTCTGGGGCTTTGACAGTGACACAACTATCTCAGTGGTTGAAGTCTATGTTTCAAAAATCCGTAAGAAATTAAAAGGTACTGATTTTGTTGAGAGCTTGCAAACATTACGCAGTGTGGGGTATATCTTAAAAGATGCTAACAAGGATTAAGAAAACAGTCGGAGAAGATGACTTTTCTTACTTCATCCGATATTTTGGTCTCTTCACCTTGATATTCTCAGCCATGACCTTAATTATTATTCAGGTCATGCGCTCGAGTCTCTATACAACGGTCGATGAGAACCTTAAGACTCTTAGTCAGGATCCTTATTCCATTATAGCTATTGCCAACCGGGATCAGAAACAGTCTAATTCCAAAGAGGGTGATGAGCATGAGATGATGATGCCTAATCCTGATAAATCGGAACCAAAAGGAGACGTTACTTCCAATACCACTGTTGTTCTACTGAACAAAAAATATCAAAACTTAACAACGGGAAATGGGTTTTTAAACTTCAAAACTGTAACTTTTGGTCGTAAATTGCTTAACAAGGTTTCCCAACTCCAAATCACAAATAGTTACGGGAAAAAAGAAAGTTACCGGGCTTACATGACGGATTTGGGCTTGTCTGATGACGGAGATAGCGACGTCAAGTATGCGGTTGTCATGACCAATATCAGTCAGCTAGAACAGACCAGTGAGGAGCACGAGAGCCAGATCGCACTCGTCATGATTTGCTTCTGGGGAATCTCCTTATTCGCTAGTCTCTTCCTAGCACGTCTCAGTGTTAAGCCTCTTCTTGAGAGTATGCAAAAGCAAAAGGCATTCGTGGAAAATGCTTCACATGAATTACGGACGCCTCTAGCAGTCCTTCAAAATCGCCTCGAAACGCTTTTTAGAAAGCCCGAAGCGACCATTATGGAGTCAAGCGAGAGCATTGCATCTAGCTTGGATGAAGTGCGAAATATGAAGCTCTTGACCACCAACCTTCTCAATATCGCCCGAAGAGATGATGGCTTGAAGCCGGAGATGGAAGAGATCGAACCAAGCTTTTTCGATCAGACCTTCTCGAATTTTGAGATCATTGCAGAAGAAAATGGCAAACTCTTCCGAGGAGACAATCAGGTGGACAAAGTCATTTGTTCTGATAGAACGCTTCTCAAGCAATTGATGACCATTCTCTATGATAATGCCTTGAAATATACCGATGAAGATGGCGAGATCCAGTTTGAAGTTCAATTGAAGGACAAAAATCTACTTTTGAGGGTGCTGGATAATGGTCCAGGGATTCGAGATGAGGATAAGAAACGGATCTTTGATCGTTTTTACCGGGTCGACAAGGCCAGAACCCGTCAAAAAGGTGGATTTGGTTTGGGGTTATCCCTCGCTAAGCAGATTGTAGAAGCCTTCAAAGGGACCATCCAAGTCAAAGATAATAAACCAAAAGGGACCATCTTTGAAGTGAAATTATCCATTAAGACGGAAAGTCGTAAAAAAAATCGTTGATAATTTTTTAAAAATAGAAAAGAGGAATACCTATGAGTTCAAAAATGTTGCACACTTGCCTTCGTGTGGAAAACTTAGAAAAATCAATCGCTTTTTACCAAGATGCATTTGGTTTTGAAGAAAAACGTCGGAAAGATTTCCCAGACTACAAGTTTACTATCGTGTACTTAGGCCTGCCTGGAGATGACTATGAGTTAGAATTGACTTACAATTACGATCATGGTCCTTATGTGATTGGAGACGGCTATGCTCACGTCGCATTGAGTACTCCTGATCTAGAAGGTTTGAATGCCGAACACAAGGCTAAAGGCTATGAAGTGACGGAACCAAAAGGTCTTCCAGGATCACAACCGAATTACTATTTTGTTGTAGATCCGGATGGTTATAAAGTAGAAGTCATTCGTGAAAAATAAGAGTGATTAAAAATTAGGGGGCTGGGACAAAAGTCCTAGCCTCTCAATTATTTTTGGATTGTCGAGCAAGACACAGTGGTTGAGTGGGCTCTACTACGCTGATTTCATCAGCTTTTACAGCCCTACTCAACTGTGCGGAGACTGTGCGGAGGTGGGACGACGAAATCGAATTCTAACGAATTACCGATTTCTGTCCCACTCTCTCTTTTTTATGAAACCATTTACAAAAAAGGAATGTTTTTTCGAGAGAAATTTGCTATAATAAAGTAATGAGATTCAAACACACGAAAACTATTTTATTAATCATTATAAATCTCCTTTTTCTGAGTCTTTTGTATATCGGGTATCAAAAGATTCAAAGGCTTCGTGAACAAAAAGCCTATCAGGATCAGTTTTCCAAGGTCACCCAACTAGAGAAAAGCTCTGAAAAAGGAAAAGATGCCCAGGTTCAAGAAGGAATTTTAGGAACTTCTTATGTGACTGCTTTTTATCCTACTAAGGATGGACAGCCTGTTGAGATTATTAAAGAGAAGATCCAAGAAGACCTTCAGCGTCTAGGAACCGATGAGAAAACCAAGGAGCCTAAACATCTGACCTTCTACCATAGTGAAGAAGCAGAAGCTCCTTTTGTTGGTTATCATCCTATCCAAATCAAACGGGCTGAATACCAGTACAAAAAAGGAAAATTCATCAAAGATGAGACGGTGAAGTTGCCTCTCTTTTACTTGGATGATGAGAGCAATCCTCTGACCCTGAGCCAAGTTTTTGCAGATCCAGATGGAGCCAAGCAGATCTTTTTGGAGGAACTACGAGGGAATTTGGAATTTCGTCAGTTGGATGAAGTGAGTATTGATCAAATAGTTACTCATTTTTCAGAGTTGGATTTGAGCCAATGGGAATTCCAATATGAAAAAGGAAATTTCACCATTCCATTTCCAAGCAAGGTTAAAGGAGACGATACATTTACTGTTCCCTTATCTAAATTCTATGATGTGATTGATACAGAGCGCTTGCTTCCTGATGATCTAGCTTCTTACCAATCCTATATTGAAGAACGCCATCGTAAGATGATTGCCCTGACATTTGATGATGGACCGGATCCAACGACGACTCCTCAGGCGCTGGCTATCTTGAAGAAATACAATGCTAAAGCTACCTTCTTTATGGTCGGAAAAAATGTCAGTGCGAATCCTGATATTGCTAAGCAAGTCCGCAAAGAAGGTCATCAAATCGGGAACCATACCTGGGATCACCCTCAATTGCCAAAATTGAGCTTGAATAATGCTAAAAAAGAGATCTTGGATACCCAAGAAGCTATTCAAAAAGCGACAGGCGTTCAAACTAAGATCACGCGTCCTCCGTATGGAGCCATCAATAACGCCATCCAATACAGTGTAGACCAGTCCTTCATTATGTGGGATGTGGATAGCCTGGATTGGAAAACTCATAATACGACGGCTATTCTTAATGAAGTGAAAAAAGAAGTCAAACCGGGTTCGATTATCCTCATGCATGATATCCATCAAACCACAATTGATGCTCTTCCGACCGTCCTTGACTACCTTAAATCACAAGGCTATACCTTTGTAACGGTAGATGAATTGTTGGATTATCAACTTGAAAGTCATCGCATTTATTACAATGGAAATTAACGTAAAAATCCTCTGCAGTAAATTTACTAGCAGAGGATTTTCTTATTCATTTAAAAATAGTTCGGAATTTTTTAAAACAAGTTCACGAACAGAAGCGTATTTTTTCAAGGATTTGAGTTCTTCTGGGTGGGTGATAAAGGTGATCACATAGCCATCACGCCCCATTCGACCTGTTCGACCAGCACGGTGGGTATAGGTCTCTACATCACGGGGGATATCGTAGTTAATCACACATTCAAGATGTTCAATATCGATTCCACGAGCGACCAAATCGGTGGCCAGTAAGAGGGTTAGCTGATGGTCTTTAAAGCGTTCCAGGATGACCTTGCGGTATTTGACATTGACATCACTAGCCAGCGACACGGCCTCAACACCCCGGTATTGTAGTTTTTCTTCAGCACTACCCAGATCAGATAGGCTGTTGAAAAAAGCCAGACCACGAAAATCTTCGACGTAGGCGAGTTTGCGGAGCAATTCGACCTTGTCACGCCGATCCACTTGCATATAAAAATGTTGGATATTGTCCAAAGAAACTCCATCAACCGTAATGCGAAGGGTATTTTCTTCTAATTGGTCTGGATCAACCTTGGCTGTGGCGCTCATGTAGATATGTTGGTGGTCGCGGGGAGCATAGTGGCTGATCTTGTCGACGAAGTGGTACTGAGAATCACCCAGTAATTGGTCAAATTCATCTAAAATGATGGTTTCCACATTCATCATTTTGATCTTTTTCAGCTTGATCAGTTCAAAGATCCGACCAGGCGTCCCAATTAGAATTTCAGGTCCTTTTTTGAGGCGTTCGATTTGCCGTTTTTGACTGGATCCTGACAGGAAGAGTTGGGTCTGGAGCCCAAGAGGCTCTGCCCATTGCTTGGTGACATCAAAAATTTGTCCTGCTAACTCTGTATTAGGAGCTAGAATCAAGAGTTGTTGGGCCTTCTTCGGTTTGAGTTTGAGCAAGCTTGGAAAGAGGTAGGCAAGTGTCTTACCAGTACCGGTAGGACTGATCCCAAGGACATTTTCTCCTTCATAGATAGGGGTGAAGATTTGCTCTTGAATTTCAGTGAATGTATCAAATCCGAGTGTTTCTAGCTGATCTTTCCAGCTTTGTGGAAATTGTTCTTTCATTCTTTTTCATCCTTAAATTGTATTCCAGCGCTCTGACGCATCTGGTAGAGGGTTTCATGGACCTGCGCAGCCGTTTGTAACCATTCGAGATAAGCAGCCTCCTTGTGACCAGCTATGGCACGGGCAAAGGCTTCCGCCTCTTCTTGCATGACATGACTACAAGGCGTGAGAGGAAGATCGATGACTTCACCAGAATGGCTGACAAATTGGGCCTGGTTGATAGCTGCTACAGCATTTAGAGTCAGCGTTCCAGTCTTGGTATAGATTTCAGCAGGTAAATGGCTGGTGATATTTTTCCCCGCCTGAATGGCAACCTGAAACTCTGGATAAATCAAGACACCCTGACCATAGAGATCAACCGAATTGGGTAAATGCTGAGCGGTGTAGTGGCTGGAGATTGGAACTCCAAAGAAGCCAATGGCCAGGTAGAGGCAGTAGACACCCAGATCCATCAAGGCCCCACCTGCATAGACATCTGAGAAAATATTGGGTATCTCACCTGCTAGAAGAGCAGGCAACTTGGAAGAATATTTGGCAAAGGTAAAGTTGGCGCCTAGTATTTCCTGATTAGAGAGGAAGTCTTTAACCACTTGAAAGGCTGTTTCTTGGTAATTTCTAGCAGCTTCAAAGAGATAGACCTGGTGCTCATTAGCAAGCTTGACCAGTTCCTTCCATTCAGAAGGCTTGGTCACAGCGGGTTTTTCAATGATGACAAGCTTCTTGGCCAGAATAGCAAGCTTGGCCTGAGCGAAATGAAGAGAATTGGGGCTAGCAATGTAGACCACATCCAGTTCACTGTCTAAGAAGTCGATGAAATCCGTGTAGCAAGAGATCGCTCCATAAGGCTCACAAAACTCTTGAGCAGTCTTCATCTTTCTCGAATACACAGCCTGCAAGTGATAGTGGCCTGTCTGATGAGCAGCTGTAATAAATTCATGTGAAATCCAACTCGTACCAATAATTCCCAGCTTTAACATAAGGTGTCCTTCCGTAATCGATTCACTCTATTATACCATGAAAAGGGGGCAGGGTGAAAAATACTAGGGTTTATGAGAGTTTTTTGTTACAATAGAAAGTGAATAAGTCAAGGAGTAAGAAATGACCCTATCAGTTGTAGTTCCATGTTTTAACGAAGAAGAATCGATTCCATTATTTTATCAAGCGATGGAACGTGTTCGGATGGAGATGGGAGAAAAGTTTGAATATATTTTTATAAATGATGGCTCTTCCGATAGTACGCTATCTGTGCTTCGAAAGTTACATGTTACAGATTCAAATGTGCATTACCTTTCTTTTTCTCGGAATTTCGGGAAAGAAGCAGCACTCTATGCTGGGCTTGAGCGTGCTAGTGGTGAATACGTGACTGTCATGGATGTGGATCTGCAGGATCCTCCTGAGTTATTGGTTCAAATGAAGCAAAAATTGGATGAAAACTCAGAATTGGACTGTGTCGGAACCCGTCGCGTAACCCGTGATGGTGAACCACCGATTCGCTCATTCTTTGCACGGATGTTTTATAAATTGATCAATCATATCAGTCAAGTAGAAATGGTCGACGGTGCGCGTGATTTCCGTTTGATGTGCCGTCCCATGGTCGATGCGATTCTAGAGTTATCAGAATACAATCGCTTTTCAAAAGGAATTTTTGCCTGGGTAGGATTTGAAACAGAATACCTAGAATACAAAAATGTTGAGCGCGTGGCAGGAGAGACGTCTTGGAATTTTTGGTCCCTCTTCAAATACTCGATTGAAGGGATTGTTAACTTCTCAGACGCCCCACTAAACATTGCCTTTATTGGTGGACTGTTATCTTGGATTTTGGCCTTTATAATGGTTATTTTGATTGTGATCCGCACTTTAGTGTTTGGAGATCCAACTTCTGGGTGGCCATCCCTCATGACAGTGATTCTTTTCCTTGGAGGCTTCCAATTACTCACCATTGGAATTTTAGGGAAATATGTTGGTAAGATTTTCATGGAAACTAAGAAACGGCCAGTTTATGTTGTGAAAGAGAAAAGTGATGATTAGGATACTTAAAAAAACATTATCTAGTTTCAATGATAAAATTGACGTTTTTTTTGATAAGGTTGCTCATTTACAATTTGTAGAACGATTTCAAGAAAAATTTGAATCAATAAATAATTTCTGTAATTTGATTAGTGATAGAGTTTACTATCTATTTTTAATTACTTACTCAATAGTATTTACGTTTTTATCTTTAAACTTAATAAATTTTCAAAGTCGGACATATGATTATGTTTTTCATTTATCTAGGATTGTTGGACTTTCGGAGTCTATAAGACATCTGGATTTTCTTCCAAATCTGAATTATATATACGCCTATGGGACAGGCTATGCCTCACCTATGTTTTATGGAAATTGGCAATTTTATCCATCAGCATTAGTATATATGGTCACAAAAAATGGTAACGTATCTTATTCTATATTTGCCCATTTGATTATACTATCTACACTTATCACTGTTTATTTTGTGGTTGAAAAAATTTCTAAGAATAAAATGTTAGGAATTATAACTGCAATTACAGTACCGTGTTACTATACATTATTTGGGTATGGTATGACAATGGTAGTTCCGTTAGTTCCTCTACTTATTTATTCAATTTATAGAATACTTTTCTTAAACCGAAGAAATCCAATATATTTAGGCATTGTAGTAGCATTATTAATTCAAACTCATATACTTTCCACGATAATATTAGCCATTTTTTCTTTTATCTTTTTATTACTAAATTTCAATATGATAAGCGTGAAAAAGTTAGTTTCATTTATATTATCGGTTTTGATTGCCTTATTTCTATCTGCTGGATACATCTTGCAATACATAGAGCAAGTTTCTTCTCAACATTTTCTCTTTTCTTGGTTAGGAAGAAATTTTCCTGTTAATGTAAATGATACTTTCTCTGTACCTTATCCATTTCAAGGAGACAACTCAGGATTTTATAAGCCATTCACTCCACTAGAATGGCCAATCCATCATTTAATAAGTATAGGATTGCTCATTTCAAGTTTTATAGTCTTTTTACTATATCGACGTATGACTTCCCTTAGTAAGACACTTTTTCTTAGTTGTTGGATATTGTACTTCTCTGCTACTAGTGTTTTACCTTGGAATTCTATGCTGAAACAGACCTTCCTAGGAAGCATGCAATATTCTGGACGATTATTGTTTTTTATACCATTAATATTTATTTTATTTTTAGCTTTTGCAAATGTAAAAGGTTTTCTACCATTTCTTTTATGTATGGCTAGTTTAACTTTTTATTATTACCAAGTTTTACCACAGTACTTTAGTTCATCGAAGACCTATAGTCAAATGCAAAATGAAAATAAACTTAGTGAGGAATTGTTAAAAGCAGTATATATGGGAGACAAGACGAAATTTGTTGATACCAGTGGAGACGAGTATTATAATATAAATGTTGATAATGTGCATGTGCGTGATCCTCAATTTTCAGAATTCTCGGATGATGGAGAACTAACTATTTCTAATATTAAGAAAAGTTATAATCTTTTAGAATTTGATGTAGATTTTAAAAATAATATAAATAGGAGTAGTCTTGTTGTTCCTCTAATATGGTATAAAGGCTACCAAGTAGACTATTCGAGAGGTGCCTCTGGTTCTAAAGCAGTGATGAAAACTCGTCCATTCACCGCTCAAGAAAATCGAGAAAATCAAAAACTGAGGAAACCAAATGAAAATAAAAAAGTTTTAAATGATGGTAAGATTTACATAGAAATAAATAAACCAGGACATATCTCGATTTCTTACCATAAGACTTTCTTGCAATATTTAGGATATTGTATTGAAACATTTTCTTGGTTAATCGTATTCGGTGTCTTTTTAACACGATCTAATAGATGTAAAAAAGTGTTAGAAAATTGATAGTTTTTTTAAAGTTATAAAACAGGCTCTTAATTGAAAATCTAAACATAAGGAGAAAATTATGATTCTAGTAACAGGTGCAAATGGCCAACTCGGAACTGAACTTCGTCACCTTCTTGACGAACGCAACGAAGAGTATGTAGCAGTAGACGTAGTGGAAATGGACATCACAAATGCTGAGAAAGTAGACGAAGTGTTCGCAGAAGTGAAGCCAAGTTTGGTTTACCACTGTGCAGCTTACACTGCAGTGGATGCGGCAGAAGACGAAGGAAAAGAGTTGGACTACGCCATCAACGTGACTGGTACGGAAAATGTAGCAAAGGCATCTGAAAAACACGGTGCAACCTTGGTCTATATCTCAACCGACTACGTTTTTGATGGGAAAAAACCAGTGGGACAAGAATGGGAAGTAGACGATCAACCAGATCCTCAAACAGAGTACGGTCGTACCAAACGTATGGGGGAAGAATTGGTTGAGAAGCATGTGTCTAATTTCTATATCATCCGTACAGCTTGGGTTTTTGGAAACTACGGTAAGAACTTTGTTTTCACCATGCAAAACCTTGCGAAGACTCACAAAACACTTACAGTCGTTAATGACCAACACGGGCGTCCAACCTGGACCCGTACTCTCGCAGAGTTTATGACTTATTTGGCTGAAAACCGTAAAGAATATGGTTATTACCATCTATCAAATGATGCTGAAGAAGATACAACTTGGTATGACTTTGCAGTTGAAATCCTCAAAGATACTGATGTAGAAGTGAAGCCAGTGGATTCCAGCCAATTCCCAGCTAAAGCGAAACGTCCACTGAACTCAACGATGAGCTTGGCTAAGGCTAAGGCTACAGGATTCGTTATTCCAACTTGGCAAGATGCCTTGAAAGAGTTTTACAAACAAGAAGTGAAATAATTAAAATGGAAAGATGGTGCGAAACCATCTTTTCATTCGGTAATACAATAAGGAGATTTATGAAAGAGCGAAAACTAAATATAGATATACTAAAATGTATTGCAATAGTATTTGTAGTAGCTGTGCATTTTTTTCTTCATACCAATTATTATGGTCGTCCCTATACCTTTAAAAGTATATTTTTATCATCTTTTATTTGGATGATTTTTATGACCTGTGTTCCTATATTTATCATGACTACAGGTTATTTAATGAAAGATAAGACTTATAGTAAAACTTACTTTATCAAATTACTACCAGTAATTGGAATTTACTGTCTTGCCACTTCTATCTATACTTTTTTCGACGTTAGAGTTTTTAATATAGATTATCTTGGTAAGTTATTAGTAAATATATTTTCCTTTAGCCACTATGCATGGTATGTAAATATGTATATTGGGTTATATATAATGATTCCATTTTTAAATGCAGGTTTCAAATCATTTAATAATCGTAGAAATCAAGCTATTGTATTAGGTGTTCTAGTATTATTAACTATTTTCCCAGCCACTCTTTCATTGTTTAATAACAATGAGCAAATTTTTATGATTGTATCTCACCTAATTCCTGATTATTGGAAGGGACTCTGGCCTATTACATATTATCTTGTTGGTGCTTTTATTGCTTCTTCTAAGAAGAGGTCAACTATTAAAGAACTTTTTTTAGTCATTTTAATTCTCGATATATTAAGTGTTTTGGGATTATCAGTAATATCAGGATCTAGTTTTGGAATAGAATACGGTGTTCTTCCAGTATTTCTATTGTCTTCATTAATTTTTTATTCTGTTATTCAACTACGAGTAGATATTAAAAATGATTGGCTACAAAAAGTTGTCCTATTTATCTCTAAGAACACTCTTCCTATTTATTTACTATCTGTGATTGGAGATTTATATTGGTATCCTAAAATAGTTGAGAAATGGGGAGATTTTGCAAACATCTTACCAAAATTTCCTTTTATAGTCATTTTTTTGTTTTTACAATCTCTTTTTATCACCTACGTCATTACTCGAGTTCTAAAATTTGTTCAAAGTATGATTGTTAAATATAACAAGTAATAGACTAATGAATCTGAAAATTAATGGGATTTTGTAATATTTGCAATTTGTGTCTATGTCCATTTCATTATAATTTGTAAAGTGGAAAATAAAGTAAATTAAGGGGGACTGTTTCTCGATTAGAAGAAACATTTCCCTTTGTTTTTTTGGAAATTTTAAATAATGTAGTAATAATTTTAACTATTGAAATATCAAACATATTTTTTTCGGCCGCAGCAAACCAGTATTATTACTAATCATAATATTGGGAGTATATCATAAGCTACTCTCTTTTTTATTGTCTTTATGGTATAATTAATGGAATGTGCTTATAGAAAGTGAGTAGAAAAACTTGAGAAAAGTAACTGCCCAAAAGGTGTTTTTCTGGAATATTTTAGGAAGTCTGTCTTCAGCTGCTGTTTCAGTTATACTTCTTTTTATTGTTACACGTGCTTTAAATAGTGCTTCAGCGGATACCTATAGTTTTGCCTATGCAATTGCGAACCTCTTTGTTATTGTAGCAAGTTTTCAAGTCAGAGATTTTCAAGCAACAGATATAAGAGAAAAGTATTCTTTTGACACCTATTTTGTCACAAGAATCATTTCTAATGTTGCAATGGTTCTTCTTTTAGTGACGTATTTAATTTTTAATATTAATACTCACTCAAATGTAGGGATAATTTTTTGGGTATCTTTTTTCCGAGTTAGTGAAGCCCTATCAGATGTTTTTCAAGGATTGTTTCAGCAGAAAGAACGTCTGGATATTGCAGGGAAGTCTCTTTTCCTGAGAAATACCATTTCAACAATTGTATTTGCTTTAACTTTAGTTATCTCTAAAAATCTATTGTGGTCTGTGATCGCACAAACCATCAGTTCATTTATTTTTATTGCTCTATTTGATTATCCTAATTCAAAAGTCTTCCATCGCTTAAATCTTAAGAGTGTTAGGTTGAGTAATATTATCAATGTGTTGAAAGATTGTTTACCTTTATTTATTAATGCTTTTTTGTTGGTCTCAATTTATAATCAGCCTAAATATGCTTTGAATGATATTTTTAATCAAGGTTTGATTGGAAATGGTGTTCAGCGAGATTTTAGTATTTTGTTTACACCAATTTTTGCCATGAATCTTATGATTGTGTTTCTTAGACCAATGATTACACAACTTGCAGTCTTTTTAGAAGAAAAGAAGATTTCTCATTTTGTCACTTACAAGAATAATCTCTTCAAGATTTTATTTGGAACTTGTACATTAATATTTCTAATTGGTGCTTTTATAGCCATCCCAGCTTTGGATATTGTATACGGGACTAACCTTAAGCAGTATCAGACGAGTTTTATCGTCTTGTTGCTTGGAGGAATTGCAAGTACTTTTTCAACTGTATGTGATAATATTTTGACAATATTTAGGAAGCAACATTTTTTGGTTATTTCCTTTATTGTGGGTTATATTGTGTCAATCTTAACTGCCAAGCCTCTAGTGTCAAAATTTGAAATTTTTGGAGCCTCACTTTCATTTCTTTGTGCAATGATCGCATGGCTACTTGCTTCACTAGTAATTTATTTTGTAACAAACCCATATACAATCTTTAGAAGGAAAAAATAATTGACATGAAATTTTCTATCATTATTCCAGCTTATAATGTGGCAGATTATCTAGAAAACTGTGTAGAGAGTATTCTTATACAAACATATGATAATTATGAAATTATAATTGTAGATGATGGTTCAACTGATGAGACAGGTAAAGTAGCAGATGAACTATTGACACAATCTAAGCAAATTAATGTAGTTCACCAATCTAACGGTGGTGCTTCGAAAGCACGTAATACTGGAATGAAGAGAGCTACGGGTGATTATATTTTGTTTTTAGATGGCGATGATTTTTGGAGTGATAGTCATTTTTTAAAACAGATTGCTAGTGAGCTTACTATAAAACTTGTAGATGTTATTATTTTCGGTTATAGTTATTATTACGATAAAGAAATTAAAGAATCTCCGATATCTCGGTTAAAAGACTTAGATGAAGCTACTAATTTTGGCTTATTTAATGGCCCTAATTGGAATAAATGTATTTCAAAGGATTTAATTAATAAGGGGTTAAGTTTTCCTGAGGATTTAGTCTCTGAAGATAGTTTGTACTGTTCATCGATAATGAAAATGATGGAAAGTTTTTCTGTAATTACTAGCACTCAGTATATGTATCGTCAGAACAGAGCTGGAAGTTTAACAAATGTAGTGAAAGAAAGAAATGTTTTAGATACTCTTGTGGGAATTAGTAGAGGTTTATCTGATGAAAAGTCACTTTCTGAAGTTAAACGTAAAGCCTTAAATACCTATTTTACAATTTCTTATATTTCGATTTTACCTTATGTTAAGCCATATCTATTTAATAAAGAAATACGCAACTTACTAATTCAATATAAGTATTTGTTGAAAAATTCAAGTCATATAAATAACAAATCATTTAAAATGACAGGTATCTTTACTTCGATTTTTGGAATTAATATCTCAACAAGGTTATTTTCTTACCTTCTGAAATTTTATAAAAAATAGTAGATAGAAAGTATAGTATGTTTAATCCAACCGTTTCAGTCATAATTCCTGTATATAACGCACAAGAGGGAATTAAACAATGTATAGATTCTCTTCTGAATCAGTCATTTACAGATTTTGAAATTATTCTTATAAATGATGGCTCTACTGATAATAGTTTAGAAGTTATTAAAGAGTATGCGGATGCTAATGATTTTATCCGAGTAATAGATAAAGAAAATGAGGGAGTTGCTAAAACTAGAAATAAGGGTATACAACTTGCTAAGGGCGAGTATCTCGTCTTTATTGATAATGATGATTTTGTTGATTCAGATTATTTAGAGCGTTTTTATAATGCAATAGATCAAGAACAACTAGATATTGTTCTTGGGGGTTATAAGCGTGTTAATCAGGAAATGAAAACACTTTTTAAGCAAGATTTAACACAATCTGAATGGTCTAAGTATATAGTCGTTGCACCTTGGGCACGTATTTATCGAACTTCATTTTTGATAGATAATAATATCCAGTTTTTTGATTATCCAATAGGTGAAGATATTGTTTTTACTTTGACTGCTTACAATTTGACAGAAAAAGTTAAAATTATTGATTATAACGGCTATAATTGGTTTTTTAACGAGAAGAGTATCTCAAACACATCTCAAAGAGGATTTAATCCCAAAATAGATATTGTGTATTTCTTAAGTCACTTGCTTCAAGTTGCTGGCGATTCAAAATATATTCGCTATTTTATAAAGAGATATTACATTTGGTACTTACTCTTTTCTGGAAGAGCAGCTTCAAGTTCGTCATTTATGGATCAATATAGAAGAATTAAGAAATGGATTTCTAAAGAAAAAATTGATTCAAATTTAACACCATTATCTTCTGAGATAACTGGAGAAAGAATTCAAACAGTTATTTCGGTAATGGCTTTTAGAACTTTAGAACATTTAAGATTAGTTTCACTGTTTTCGAGATTTTACTGTAAAGGAAAGGAGAAGTAGTTGAGAGTATTAATGATAATTCCTGCCTACAATGAGGAGGAAAGTATTTTTGACACGGTAACAAGTATCTCGCATTACCGTAAAAAGGTTGATTTTGATTTGGACTATGTGGTTATCAATGACGGATCAACAGATAAGACAAAACATATTCTGGAAGAGAATCATTTTAATGCTGTTAATCTCGTAATGAATCTTGGAATTGGCGGTGCGGTTCAAACAGGATATAAATATGCACTAGAGCATGACTATGATGTAGCAGTTCAATTTGATGGCGATGGCCAGCATGATATTGAATCCTTGTCAGATTTGCTAGAACCAATTCGAAAAAATGAAGCAGATCTAGTTATTGGTTCTCGTTTTGTTGGTGATGTTAAGTCTGAATTTCAAACAACTTTTATGAGGCGCTTCGGAATTAGTGTTATTTCCAATCTTATCAAATGGACAACTGGACAAAGAGTTTTAGATACAACTTCGGGTTACCGTTTGGCTGATAAAAATGTTATTAAACAGTTTGCTAAGCGTTATCCAATCAAATATCCAGAACCAGAGACTATTGTTCATATTTTGAAACGTAAATATCGAGTTGTTGAACGACCAGCAAATATGTTTGAACGTACTGGTGGTGTTTCTTCCATTACGCCAATTAAATCGATTCGATATATGCTTGAAGTGTGTTCGTCGATTGTTATTGCAGCCTTTATGAGGGAGAGTGAATAATGTCAGTTTTATCTTTTGTGATGTTGGTAGCTTCCATCTTTTTCCTTTATCTAGTCATTAGAAATATTAATAAGAATAATATTTTATTTGAACAGGCATTCATGTGGATTGTCATCAGTCTGGTCATGATTATCATCTCTATTTTTGATGTTATTCCTGGCTATTTTGCTAGTTTACTTGGGTTTGAATTGACATCGAATTTTTTACTGTCGCTTGCTATATTTTTCTTATTAGTTATCGCTTTTTTACAAACCATGACCTTGTCAAAACAAAAAGAGCAGATAAAGCATTTAGTTCAAGAATTATCTATTTTAAAAAGTCATGTAGAAACGAAAGAGGAGAATGATGAACAGTAATCATACTTGGGTGATCTGTGCTTATGGAGAGAGCGAATACTTGGAAGCTTGTATTCAATCTTTGAAGAATCAAACTCTCCAATCACAGATTATCTGTTATAGTTCAACACCACTGGACTCGATTAAAGAACTTTGTCAGCGTTACGATATTCCCTTTCATACCAAACAAGGTGGAGGAATTGGGAAGGATTGGAACAATGCTATGTCTTTTGTAGAGACGAAGTATGCTACTATCGCTCATCAGGATGATTATTATGATCCGAAATATGCTGAGAAAGTATTGGGCAAAATGGAAAGGAATTCTGATGTTTTAATCGGATATTCTGATTATTTTGAAGAAAAAGACGGCCATGAAATTTCTGCTAATACAAATCTGAAGATCAAAACCTTAATGTTAAAAACCATGAATCTTTTTCCAGCAAGTCATTTCTGGCGCAATCGTGTGATGGCTTTTGGAAATCCGATTTGTTGTCCTGCAGTTACCTATAACCGTGAGAATTTGAAGAATTTCTTTTTTGATGAAGGGATGAGAGTGAGTTTGGATTGGTACGCATGGTATAAGATCAGCGAATATAAAGGTCGTTTTGCTTATGTATCTGACAAGCTCATGTGCCACCGTATCCATGGAGAGTCTGAAACATCAAAAACTATTGCAGACAATACGCGTAGTAAAGAAGATCTATACATGTATGAACTCTTCTGGCCTAAATGGATGGCCAAGTTGCTAATGAGACAATATGTGAAGAGTCAGAAGACGAATAATTAATTTTTTGTTTTGAAAAATAGAAGTAGCTGTAGAGCTGCTTTTCTTTTTTGGTTAAAATATAGTATAATTAATTTGATTATACTTTTAAAGATTGCTAGAAAGCAATCCTCGAAGTACAGTAGTATTAGTAGTTATCAGATACTAATTGATGTTTTGTTAAACAAAATGGACGGAAATAATGAAAAATTTAATCTCTGTGATTGTAACTTGTTATAATCACGAAAAGTATATTGAGCAATGTTTACGTAGTGTTTTTAACCAGACTTATCAGAATATCGAACTAATTGTTCTGGACGATGGTTCTACAGATGGATCTAAGCAGATTATTCTTAAAACTTTAAAGGACTCGCCTTTCGAGGTAAGGTTTGAATCTCATAAGAATATGGGGGTTGTAAAAACAAGGAATAAAGGTATAGAACTTATTAATGGAAAATATTTTCTCTTTGTTGATAGTGATGATTATTTGCCAGATGACTATGTAGAAGAACTTTATTCATGTGCAATAAATCAACAGGCGGATATTGTTTATTGTGATTTGTTTGATTTTGAAAAAAATGAAATTTATTTAAAAGCTAGAAATTTTGAAATATATAGCTTTTTGACAGCAAATTATATTTCCAATTGTTCGTTAGTTAGAAAAGATATTCTTGGTGAAATCAGATATGATGAACATTTATCAGGAAAAAAATTAGAAGATTATGATTTTTTCTTAAATCTTGTAATTAATAGAAATGCTAAAGCTTGTTACCAACCAAATACAAAGTTATTTTATCGAGTATTTGAAACAGGATCTATTTCTTTACGTAATTCAGTCAAATATCATTATGAAATATATCTTGAGATCCTTGAGAAGTATTTGGATAAACTTCCTCATGAGGTTTATAAAGCAGTTTGTGATAATCTCATGACTTTAGAAGATCGTTTAGAAAGTTTAATTAGTCACCATAATGATGTTTCTGAATATGTAAAAGAATTACAAAGAAAGCAGAATCAACTTCATCGTAAGAGTCAAACGCAAGTAGTAGAATTGAAAGAGGCTCGTAAAGAAATACAACTGATTCGAAGTTCTCTTTCGTATCGTATAGGGAATTCTCTGATTAAACCTATTAAAATTACGAAGGTTTTATTAAAAAATCCACGAAAAATCAAGTCTTATTTAAATGCTACAAAGGAGAAAATTGTTAGATTACGTCGTCATGTGACCCCACTTAAGGTTCGTCGGTTACGTTGTCTTAGAAATAGCCAACGGTCTGCTCTGTCATTTACTGGTAAAAGAGCACTAGTCTATGTCATTTTTGAATCTGAAAATCGTTTACAAGAATACAAATTACGTTTCTTACAAGCCTTAGCTCCATTGGTAGATGATGTTATTGTAGTTGTCAATGGACAGCTTCACGATGATGATATTAATACCCTTGGGGTCTACGGTAAGGTTTTGATTCGTGATAACAAGGGATATGATACTGCGGCCTTTAGAGAAGGGATTTTTGCCTTTGGTAAAGATAAGCTTAAAGATTATGACCAGCTCCTCTTGGTGAATGATACTAACATTGGTCCGATGAGAGATTTGTCTCAAGTATTCCAGGAAATGGCTGACAAGCAGCTAGATTTCTGGGGAATTTCTTTTGGAGAAGAGCAAGAAGATGTTACTAAGGAGAATCCTTATGGCTACATTCCTAAGCATCTTCAATCTTATTTCCTAGTTATTGAAAAGCTCATGCTAAACGATGATGACTTTTATGAGTACTGGACACACTTGACGGATACAGATTCTCGTGATAAAGCTATTGGTCGACATGAGACACGTTTTACCAAGCATTTTGCTGATTTAGGTTATCGTTATGATGCGGTCGTGCAAGAATACGAAGATTCTGCCATGTATATCCACCCGCTTAAGATGCTCAAAGCAGGTAGTCCTTTGGTGAAATACACGGCTCTGAAAAATTATGATGAAGACCAGTTCTTGTGGCAAGGTCTGGATCGTGATTCAGAAGTCCCTGACTTGTTAGAGTTTGTTGCAGAAGAAACAGACTACCCAGTGTCGATTCTGGAAGATATTGTGAATAAATTTAAGGCGGTTCCACGTGATCAATATATTCTATTGATTGATGGGGTTGAAAATATTATTCCGCAATGTACCCGTTATCGTGTCTTGAACAAGGCAGAACAATTACGGAAACATGGATTTGAAGTTAAGGTAGTAAATTTATCAGAATTCGAATTGACTCAAGCTCATAATGCAAGTCATATTATCATATATCGGTCACCAATCTCACCTGAACTTTTGCGTCTCTGTCATTTGGCTAAGGATTATGGAAAACCTGTTTTCTTTGATATAGATGATTTGGTATTTGATACGGTTTACACGGACCAATTGAGTTATACGCAAGGTCTTGATCCGGTTAAAAAAGGGAATTATGATGCCGGAGTTCGTAATTACGGTTATATGTTAGAGAACTGTGATGGTGCTATTACTTCAACGAATCAGTTGCAAGAGGAGTTGAAGAAGTATAAAAGCAAGGTTTTGCTGAATCGTAATCTAGCCTCTGATGAGTTAATCTCTATCAGTAGTCAATTTCTTAAGGACTATTCTCAAGTCTCAGACGTGGTTAAGATTGGTTATTTTTCTGGTTCAATTAGTCATAATGAGAATTTTGAATTGATTAAACCAGCTATTAAGCAACTGCTTAAGAAATATAGTAATGTTCAATTACATATTGTCGGAATTCTTGATATTCCAAAAGATATGAAGCCCTTTGAAAATCAAATTGTCACTCACGATTATGTGGACTGGGATAAACTGCCTGCCTTGATTAGCGAGGTTGATATTAACCTGGCACCGCTTGTGGATTCTATCTTTAATCGTGCCAAATCTGAGATTAAGTGGATTGAAGCTGCTTTGGTGAAAGTGCCAACAGTAGCAAGCAAGATAGGAGCTTTCTCGGATATGGTTATTGATGGTGAGACAGGCCTGTTAGCTACTGATGATCAGTGGTTTGACAAGCTAGAAGCTTTGGTTTTAGCTCCAGAATCAAGACAAAAGTTAGCAGAATCAGCTTATCGAGCAGTCCTTGAAAATTGTACCTTAAGTAAGAAAGATGAAATGGTGACTTATTTTGAACAGAATTAAACAGATAAAAGTTGAAAATATATTTTTCATCTTAGCAACGATTTTTATTTTCTCATTTATGATTGTGTTTCCTATTAATCGTGTACCAGATGAAATGAATCATGCGCGTATGACTTGGGAGACTTTACACAAACCAACGGAGACTTCCTTTAAGTGGATGGATGAGATCCCAAGTAATGATAAAGTTAAACCAAGGGAATATAAACAGCTTCTAGCACGTAAAATTGAGATGAAGAATGAGCCATTTAGATTCGGTATTAGTCTCAAAACAATTTCTTTTATACCTCAATTAATTGGAATGACGATTGGAAGTTGGATTAGTCCCACAGTAGGTATGATAATTTATATGGGGCGTATCTTTAATGCATTAGCATACATACTTGGGCTATACTTTTTAATACGCTATTTCAAGTATGGAAAGACAGCCTTGATGTTTATATCACTTTTACCTATTATGGTCCAACAAGCATCATCTCTGTCTTATGATGTGATGAATTACTTGGAAGTGATGCTGGCTCTTGGTTTTATAACGAATCTCGCTTATTCAAAACGATTTACCAATCGTAATTTTGTTCAAGTGATAGGCCTTGCGATTTTGCTTCTAGCGACAAAACCAAATAATATTTTGTTATTAGGTTTGATACCTTTTATACCATTTGAATTTAAGGGTGTATTAAAAGTTTTAAATAGACCTTTTAAGTCATTAAAGCTTATAGTTTCTAGATATAAGTTTGTCTTTTATCTTTTACTACTTATAACAATAGGTTTCATTTTACAATTTTTAATGCGAAATGAAGGTGGTTTCTTCCATTATATTCATGTTCTGTTAAATACACTTGTAGATGCAAAGCAAAATGGAGACTTAAACTCCATTCTCACAATAGGAATTTTTGGTTTTTTAGGAAACTTTACATTGCAATTACCTCTATGGTTGATTTTTGTTGATGTAGCGGTATTGTTTTTGATCTTTTTAGCAGAAAAAAAAGATTTCTTTTCAAAAGATTTTTCAATTCTTGCAGCCTGGTTATTTCCTATTCAAGTTATTGCTACAGTAACAGTTATGTATCTTCAATGGACTCCTATTGTTCTTGGCCATGGTGCTTCGATTTCAGTTGGCTCACAAGGAAGATATTTTACACCATTTTTGATACTCTTTTTACCTTTAGTAGCGAATTTAGGTAATTTTGAAATCACACAAAATAAAGTTTTAAAAATTTCAACGGTTGCATTACTAGTAAATTATTTTATTTCCATTTTTTTGATCATTCCTTATTATTGGATGTAGGTGAAAACTATGAGTAAAACAGTTCTATTTATTTCTCCAACAGGGACTCTGGATAATGGTGCTGAAATTTCTATTGTCAATTTAATGAAATTTCTAGTAGACAAAGGTTATCGTGTCTTAAATGTTTTTCCAGATTATAAAGTGTCATCTCAGGAAGAGTATCAAACAGCATTACAGAATGCAGGAATTGAAACCTATGGTCTTTCAGCAGTCAAATGGTGGTGGGAAGATGCACCAGGTGGCTCACCAGGTAATCATTTTATGAGAGTGAACTCTTACAATAAGAATATTAAAGATATTCGCAATATTATTGTAGAGAACCAGGTGGACCTTGTCATCAGTAATACAGTCAATGTTTTTCAAGGTGCACTTGCTGCAGCTTACGAGAATGTCAAACATTTTTGGTTAATCCATGAATTTCCTGAGGGGGAGTTCGGTTACTTCAAAGAAAAACTAGACTTTATAGATAAGTTTTCTGATGAAATCTTTGCTGTAACAGGAGCTTTAACCGAGGATTTAGAAAAGTATTTTCCAAATAGGAAGATTTATTCCTTTGCACCTTATACTCAAATTGAACCAAAAGAAGATGTAAAAACTGAATCTAATGACCAACATCGTATTGTTTCGGTTGGTCGCTTGACTCAGAGAAAGAATCAGCTTGAGTTAATTAAAGCTTTTCAGATGCTTAATCGAGCAGGAACTGAACTTGTATTTTTAGGCGCATGGGATGAGGATTACAAACAACTCTGTGATGATTATATTGCAGAGCAAGATTTGAAAAATATCTCATTTTTGGGGTATTTAGATGATCCTTGGTCGGAGATTACTGATAAGGATTTAGCTGTTTTTACATCTAGAATGGAGACGTTTGGTCTTGTTTATGTTGAGTCTGTTTTAAATGGTATTCCAACAATTTTGTCAGATAATGCGGGACATAAATCTGCTTTTGAATATATGAATGAGCAAGGCCATATGTATCGTTTGGGTGATTTAGATGCATTAACAAGAACAATTTCAGATACTCTTGCTCAATTTAATCAAGAGAAACTTGAAGCAGTACAAGCTGTTCCAAGTTTGAAAGAAAGATATTCTCTTGAGAGTGTTTATTCTACAATTGTTGAGAAGCTTAAGGACAGCAAAATGAATCATAAAAAAGTAAATCAGGCAGATGTAATCTTTCTAAATAGTAGAAAAGCTTTTAAAAAGTGTGTTCAATCTACTCTAAAAAAACTATTACGACTGAAAAAACTTAGTTAGAATTTTTAATCTATGAGGGAGTGGTACAGAAAGGAATTTTATTTAAATATTCCTCCCGTACCATTCCCTTTTCTGTTTGGATTAGGCAAAAAGCCTAGAAAATGGTATAATTGAATAGACTGTGAATGATTTGAAAGGGAACTCTATGCAACATGTTTTTATTATCGGAAGTCGTGGACTTCCGGCTCAATATGGCGGTTTTGAGACTTTTGTGGACCAATTGGTCTCGCATCAAGTGTCTCCAGATATACAGTACCATGTTGCCTGCCTTTCTAATGATCAAGCCTATCATCATTTTGACTACAAGGGTGTCGATTGTTTTACGATTAAAGCACCGAAACTTGGGCCAGCTCGCGTCATTGCCTATGATATGATGGCCATCAACTATGCCTTGAAGGTTATCAAGAATCAAGGGATTGAACAACCGATTTTTTATGTTTTGGGTAATACAATCGGGTCCTTTGTGGCACCCTTTGCGCGCAAGATCCATAAAATGGGTGGTCAATTCTATATCAATCCAGATGGACTGGAGTGGAAGCGGGCCAAGTGGGCCAAACCGATCCAAGCCTATCTCAAGTATTCTGAAAAGATCATGACGCGCCACGCAGATTTGGTGATTTCTGACAACCCAGGAATCGAGTCCTATATCAAAGAAGCCTACCCTTGGTCCAAGACGACCTATATTGCCTATGGGACGGACTTATCTCCGACCAGTCTGACCAGTCAGGATAGGAAGGTCAGAGAATTCTATCAGAAATGGCAGACACAGGAGAAAAACTATTACTTGATCTTGGGTCGCTTTGTCCCAGAAAACAATTATGAGACCGCCATTCGTGAATTCATAGCCTCTTCAACCAAGCGGGATTTGGTCATCATTTGTAACCATGAAGGCAATCCCTATTTTGAAGAGCTTCGAGCTCGAACGGGCTTTGATCAGGACCCACGTGTAAAATTTGTAGGAACGGTCTACGATCAAGACCTGTTGAAGTATATCCGTAAAGAAGCATTCGCCTATATTCATGGTCATGAAGTGGGTGGAACCAATCCTGGTCTCCTAGAGGCTCTTGCTCAGACGGATCTGAATTTGGTTCTAGGTGTTTCCTTTAACCAAACGGTCGCAAAGGACACAGCCCAATATTGGACCAAAGAAACTGGGAATTTGGCGCATTTGATTGACCAGGTTGATTTTTTAGAAGATATATCTGAATGGGGTCAATTAGCCAAAGCCAACATGAAGCAAAACTTTACCTGGGAAAAAATTGTAGGTGAGTACGAGGAATTATTCTTATCATGAAAGTAAATATCTTGTTGTCCACCTACAATGGTGAGCAGTATCTAAAAGAGCAGGTCAAAAGTATCCAAGACCAGACCTATCAGGACTGGCAACTCTTGATTCGGGATGATGGGTCAAGAGATGGTACGGTAGAGATTATTCAAGAGCTAGTAGCTCAGGATGAGCGCATTCGCTTTATCAATCAAGGAGCCATCGAAAATCTGGGTGTCATCAAGAGCTTCCATGCGCTTCTGAAATATGAAAAGGCTGATCTTTATTGCTTCAGTGACCAAGACGATGTCTGGCTTCCTGAAAAGATTGCCCTACAAGTGGAAGAAGCAGAGAAACATCTGCAAGAAGAGCCTTTGCTGGTCTACACAGATTTAAAAGTGGTTGATGAAAACTTGAATGTGCAGCACGAAAGCATGATTCGTACCCAGTCTGATCATGCCAATACGGAACTGATTCAAGAATTGACAGAAAATACAGTAACTGGTGGAGTTGCTATGATTAACCATGCCCTGGCGGAATTATGGACAGGTCAGGAACAACATGCGCTTCTCATGCATGATTGGTATTTGGCCTTGTTGGCAACTGCCTTCGGGAAGCTCATCTATATCGATCAACCGACAGAGTTGTACCGTCAGCACAGTAGCAACGTTCTTGGAGCTCGAACCCTAAGAAAACGGGTTAAAAACTGGGTTCGCCCTCATATTTTGTTTGCTAAATATTGGAATCTCATCGAGTCCAGTCAAGAACAAGCAAAAAATTTATTGGATCTGCCAGTCAGTCCCCAAAATAAAGAAATTATTGAAAACTTTGTGACCATCATGGACGTAACTCTAAGAGAACGTTTGAGACGGATTCGTCAATATGGTTATCGTAAGAACCGAGCCTTCCACACCTTTGTGTTTACCAGCTTGATTCTGACAAAGTTTGCATATCGAGGTAAAAAATAATGTTTGACGTTTTTAGTCAGAAAAATCGAATTTTATTACGAGAATTAATTAAAACAGACTTTAAATTACGCTACCAAGGATCAGCAATTGGTTATCTTTGGTCGATTTTAAAGCCCTTGATGATGTTTAGTATCATGTATGTGGTATTTGTTCGTTTTTTGAGGTTTGATGATGGAACTCCACATTATGCAGTTGGACTTCTCTTGTCCATGATTTTTTGGACATTTTTTACAGAGGCAACGAATATGGGTATGTTATCAATTGTTTCAAGAGGAGATTTGCTACGCAAATTAAATTTCCCTAAGCAAACAATTGTTGTTTCCTCAGTTTTGGGAGCCGCAATAAATTTTTCTATTAATCTTCTAGTAGTATTTGTGTTTGCTCTTATAAATAATGTTTCATTTGGTATTCATTCTCTAATAATTATTCCTTTATTTATTGAGATGTTAATCTTAGCTATGGGGTGTGCCTTTATTCTATCGGCCTTATTTGTTAAATATCGTGATATCGGGCCGGTCTGGGAAGTTGTTCTTCAAGCAGGTATGTACGCCAGTCCTATTATTTATTCGATTACCTATCTATTGCAACGAAATCATTTAGCAGTTGCTAAAATGTTGATGATGAATCCAATAGCTCAAATGTTACAAGATATGCGTCATTTTATTATTGATCCAGTCAATCCACGTGGTTGGGATATCTTTGAGAATAAAATGATAGCTTGTATTCCATATTGTATTCCTGTATTTATTTTTGTGATTGGTTTAATTGTATTCAATAAGAATTCGAAACGATTTGCGGAGATTTTATAATGTCAAGTAATGTAGCAGTTAAGGTAGACCATGTAAGTAAATTTTTTAAGTTACCAACAGAGTCAACTCAAAGTTTACGCACAACACTAGTGAACCGTTTTAAAGGAATTAAAGGTTATAAAAAGCAAGAAGTTCTATGTGATATTTCCTTTGAAGTCCAAAAAGGAGATTTTTATGGTATTGTCGGTCGAAATGGTTCTGGGAAATCGACTCTTTTAAAAATTATTTCAGAAATTTATGTGCCGGAAAAAGGTTCCGTCACAATCGATGGGAAGTTGGTATCCTTTATCGAGCTTGGCGTCGGTTTTAACCCTGAACTGACTGGTCGAGAAAATGTCTATATGAATGGTGCTATGCTGGGCTTCTCAACAGCTGAAATTGATGCCATGTATGATGACATCGTAGACTTTGCTGAGTTGCATGACTTCATGAACCAAAAGCTTAAGAACTACTCATCAGGGATGCAGGTTCGCTTAGCCTTTTCAGTTGCCATTAAGGCTCAAGGGGATATCTTGATTTTGGATGAGGTCCTTGCAGTAGGAGACGAGGCCTTCCAGCGTAAATGTAATGATTACTTTATGGAGCGTAAAAAGTCAGGAAAAACTACCATTCTTGTCACTCATGATATGAATGCGGTTAAGAAATATTGTAACAAGGCAGTACTAATTGAAAATGGTCTTGTCAAAGTAGTTGGTGATCCTGATGAAGTCGCGAACCAATATAGTTATGATAATGCAGCCAGCCAAACAGTTTCTAATGATGATGTAACAATAGAGCATGAAGCAGTCACCAATTTAAGTGTAAAACTGCTTTCAGATACGATGACTCAACCTGAGGCTCCAATAGAGTTTGAGATTTCTTATGATGTCAATCAAGACATACAAACCTATATTGCATTTTCACTGACGGAGATTGATCGAGGTCTTTGGATCTATAATGATAATTCCTTGGATGTTATGACTAAGGGATGTGGTAACAAAAGATTTCGTTACTCATGTAGTTTGTCTTGCCTAAATGATATAAAAGTGAAATTACAGGTTTCTGTAAGAGATAATACTAATACAATGCTTGCATTTGCTAAGGGAGATAATTCACCTATAATTTTGTTAAATCGAACAGATATTTCTGATGATGATATTTCTGCGAAAGACTCTGCCACTGGATTGATTCAGAGAAATGGTAGTTGGGAGACTTTAGTTGATGAATAGAATTCTTTTGTATATTCATTATAATAAATTTGATGAGGTTAGTGAGCATGTTCTTTATCAGTTAGAGCAAATAAAGCCACTTTTCTCACGAATAATTCTGATATCCAACAGTTATTTAGAAAATAATTATATGCGAAAATTGAACAAGATTGGAATAACTGAAGTTATTCAAAGAGAAAATATCGGATTTGATTTTGCAGCTTGGCGAGATGGAATGGAATACGTTGGTTTTGATCATTTGAAAAAATATGATTCTGTGACATTGATGAATGATACATGTATTGGCCCTCTTTGGTCATTGGAACCTTATTTTAGATCATTTGAATCTGCTATAGATTGCGATTTTTGGGGAATGACAAACTTTAAAAAAACGAAGTATTTTCAAGAACATGTCCAAAGTTACTTTGTATCTTATTCTCAAGCGGTAGTATTATCTAAAGTTTTTCAAAAATTTTGGACGAGTATAAAAAATTTTGAAAATGTTAGACAAGTAATTGATAACTATGAAACCAAATTGACATCTAAACTAAAAAAATCAGGCTTCAATTATAAAGTTGTTTTTAATACTTTGAACGAACAGTCTGAAGGAATGGTTCATCCTGATTTTTCTTACTATAAACCTTTTAAAATATTAGAACATCGCGTTCCAGTTTTAAAAGTTAAAGCAATTCAGGCGCATCCTCTTCAAGCTGATCAGTTAAAAAATAAAATAAGAGAAGTTACAGAATTTCCAATTGAAATTTTAAATAGTGTCTATTCTTCAATAGAATTTTTTTCTGTTGAAAATGAACAAACAGAAAAATACACTTTATTAAAAAAAGTGCGAAACAAAATTAAAAGAACAATAGGAAGAAAAGGATAATGGATTTAAAGAAGATTTATAGCTTTTATAATAACTATCTTAAAAAACGTATTTTAAAAATTATTCTATTCTCTCTTGCGTTTGCATTATTAATTTTAAATGTTATTAATATGCAGTTTACAGTCAAGTCACATTATCGTATGCAAGAGGTTCCTTATTTTAATAGTTCAATATTATTAATCGGTATTTCTAGTATCTATTTGGGAATGATATTATCAAAAATTTGGAGTAAGAAATTTTTTATTAAATTTGGAGTGATCTATGTATTGTATTTGTTCTTCTCATATATACTTGATGTTAGTTTAAAATTAAATGAGAAGCAGTTTACTTTTTTTAAATATTTGCAATATTCTTTTTTAAAAGTAGATTTCATATTTTATGTTGTATTAATTTTTCTAGTTGCTTTTGTCTATCATTATTTGATTTCTGTATTTTTCCCATTTTTTGAAAAATATCTAATTCCAATTTCGAATGATCGAGAAATATATACATCTATTTTCTATGCATTTTCTTTAACAGCTTTTTGTTTTACTGATAGTAAATTTTTTAACGCGGTAATGGGGAGTAATTTCATTACTCAATTTCTTGAAAATAATATTATAAAACTCACGACTCCTACTTTAATAGAACTAGATAAACTGATTTTAACTTTGGTTATCATTTTTTTCTTTATTTCTTGTTATATTGTAAAAGGGATAAATGAATTAGAAAATAATAAACCGGGATTTGGCTTGGTGGTTCTTACGAGTGTTGTTTTTTCTATACTATTAAATTATTTTCTTCAATATAGTATACGAACAGATGTAATCGTAATGGAAAAACATATTTTTCCGGGGGCTACACTGTTTCAAATTAGCATTTTTTTTGCTGTGTTTTTGTTTCTTTACTCTATTATCAACGAGTATCTGTTGACTACCATCATAAATGTATTGTTTATTATTGGAATTTCAATTTCAAGTTATTTAAAATATCAGTTCCGCCAAGAACCATTGTTACCAAGTGATTTAAGTTGGTTGAAAAATCCAGGATCGCTTTTAGGATTTGTTGGATCAAGTTCTTATTTATATGTTTTTGTATTAATAGTTTTCTTTTCATTTATTTATTGGTTTTTTAAAGATATAATTCTTTATGGTAAAATATTTAAAGCACAACTGGTTAGATTTGTAACAATTCTTTTTATTCTATTTTTCTTTACTACTGTCTACTATTCCTTTAAAAATAGGCAAGATGGTAAAATGAGTGAACATATTCCAGTATTAGCAAACTTAAATAATCGGTATGATATTGCATGGTTTGGAAATACAGTTAATGCGCAAATGAAATCAAATAGCTATGTATGGTTTTCTCAGATGACATCCGATATTATGCATAAACCTGAAAAGTACAGTAAAACTTCTATTAAAAAGATTGAAGAAAAGTACCATTTAAAATCAGAAGAAATAAATAAATATCGAAATCAATTCATCAATGAACAAACTGTAATTTATGTATTAAGTGAAAGTTTTTCAGATCCATCAAGAATAGAAAAAGTTCAAGTTTCATCAAATCCAATTCCTAAAATTCAAGGAATCAAGAGCAGAACAACTAGTGGATTGATGAAATCTGATGGGTATGGAGGTGGGACTGCTAATATGGAATTTCAAACGTTAACAGGATTGCCAATGTACAACCTTTCTCCAAGCATTTCTATTCTATATACTCAAGTAGCACCTAATATGAAATATTTTCCATCTATAAGTAATTATTTTGAACCTAAGAATCGGGATGTTATTCATATTGCAAGTCCTAGTAATTATTCAAGAAATGTAATATATGGGAATTTAAAATTTAATAAATTTATACATTATGGAAACAAAGGAAATAAAGGATATAATGTTGGTGGGAATTATAGTGATGATTCAACTTATCATTTAATTGAAGAAAATCTAAATAAGAATAGTCAATTTTTCTCTGTGATTACAATGCAGAACCATACTCCGTGGACGGAACTGAATCCTATAGATATGAGTGCGAGTTATCCAGGATTTTCGGATGGACAAAACAAATCTTTATCATCGTATGTGAGAATGCTTTCACAAACCGACACCGCCACCCAATCCTTCCTGGAAAGTCTTTCTAAAATAGATAAGAAAATTACAGTGGTATTCTATGGGGATCACTTACCAGGTCTCTATCCTGAGTCGGCCTTTAAGAATAATCCGGAGAGTCAGTATCAGACAGACTACTTTATTTGGAGTAATTTTGATGCACCGAAATTGAATTATCCTTTGGTCAATTCAAGTGATTTCTCTGCTATGGTCTTTGAACAGACCAATTCAAAAGTTTCACCTTACTATGCTTTGTTGACGGAAGTATTGAAAAAAGCAAGTGTCGATAAAAAGGCCTTAGAAGGGGAAGCACAAGAGATTGCAGAGGATTTGAAAATGGTTGAATATGACCTGATTAGTGGGAAAGGTTACCTTTCTAAAGACTTCTTTAAAGTCCCAACCAACAAATCCAATTAAAAGGAGAGCTAGCAGTTAAAAATCTTTGTGATTTTGGCTGTCAGGCTCCCTTTTTTTTGTTTTTTATGCTAAACTATTAGATGGGGGTACGCTCATGATTAAGATATTTGGAAAGGTCCATTATCATTGGCAACCGGACTTATCTGTTCTTGTGACTTATTGGTCCATTGCAGTGATTCCGGTCTTTATTGGACTGGCCTTGATGTATGAGAGCTCTAGTGTGCCAACGCTAGTTTTGTTTTCTTTCTTTTTATTTATGGCCTTGCTCGCGATTGGGGTCCATCGTTACTTCACGATTTATGAGGATGGGATCTTGCGGATTATTACTGCCAATCCTTTTACTCCAATCAAGGTGAAGATTGACTCGATCGAAAAGGTCGAAGTAAATAAGAAGTCGATCAAGCTCATTTTTAATGATGGTTCGCGCAGTCGGACATTCTGTATGCGTAAATGGCCGAAAAAATACTTTATCAATGCGCTTGCTTTAAATCCTTATTTTAAGGGAGAAGTAATCTTGACGGACAATTTCATCCATGTGGATTACTATGAGATGTATTATGCAAACAAATAAAAAGCCCTCTTAATCTTTTAAGAGAGCATGAGTGGGGCATTCTTTAATAGCCTCAAGAACATCGTTTGTGACAGGAACTTCCTTTTCGAGGAGGTCGTCCTCTTCAGCAGCAAATTTAACGATGCCATTGTCATGGTAATCAAATAATTCAGAATAGGTCTGACAGAGACCGCAAGCGATGCAACGATCTGGAATTAACGTAACTTTCATACTTCTATTGTAATGATTTTTACGAGAAAAAACAAGGAGGAAGTCATGGCAAAAGAACCATGGGAAGAAGATATTTACGATGATGGAGAAGAAACATTGAAAAGAACGAGTAAGTTAAACGGAATCAAGGCAGATCGTCTATTGACGATTTTAGCCATTATTTTCTTTGTAGTAGTAGTGGCGATGGTCTGCTTGTTAATTTTCCTTTCAACAGGTGGCAGCAATAAATCAAAACAAATGTCTGGTTTCTACAATGGAGAGACTAAGGTTGAACAGAAATCATCAGCCCCTGCAGCACAAACTGACCAAGCGGCTAAAGACGATAGTTCAAAAGATGAGAACTCTGAAGAAGGTACGATCACTGTTCAAGCAGGTGAAGGGGAAGCAGCGATTGCTGCGCGTGCTGGTATTTCCATTGCCCAATTGGAACAGTTAAATCCATCTCACATGTCTACAGGATCATGGTATGCCAATCCTGGTGATGTCGTTAAGATTCAGTAGGAGTTGAGGATAGCATGAAACAAATTCAAATTGCCATTGATGGACCGGCTTCTAGTGGAAAGTCCACAGTTGCAAAGATCATTGCCAAGGATCTAGGCTATACGTATCTAGATACGGGGGCTATGTATCGTGCAGCGACATATCTAGCTTTGCAAAATAATCTGACAGCTGAACAGGTTGATGACCTCTTAGCCCTTTTAGATCAGTATCCAATTAGTTTCGGTCGTTCAGAAGAAGGAGAGCAGCTTGTCTTTGTAGCAGACGTGGATATTACCCACCCAATTCGCGATAACCAAGTGACCAACAATGTTTCATGGGTTGCAGCGCTTGCGCCGATCCGTGAAAAACTTGTCACTCTACAGCAAGAAATTGCAGCAGAGGGGGGCATCGTTATGGATGGACGCGATATTGGGACAGTCGTCCTTCCACATGCAGAGTTGAAGATCTTTTTGGTTGCTTCGGTTGAGGAGCGGGCAGAACGTCGCTATAAGGAAAATGTTGAAAAGGGCATCACAGCGGATCTTGAATTGTTGAAAAAAGAAATCGCTGAGCGGGACTATAAGGACAGCCACCGTGCCGTTTCTCCTTTGAAACCTGCAGCTGATGCCATTCATTTTGACACAACGGGTGTTGGAATTGCAGACGTTGTTGCATTTATTGAAGAAAAAGCAAAAAAACTTCTTGACAAAGAATAAAAAACTTGATATCATATAAAAGTTGAGAAAAGCAGAAGTGAGAACTTCTCGCCTTGTGACGCAAGTTGCCTGGCCCCTACGGATCAAGTTTCAGTAATGAAATACATCATGTAGTTCGGGCCTGTTTTGCAGGTCCGTTCTTTGTTTTTCTCGAATAATAAAAAAGAGGTGAAAACCATAGCAAAGCAAGACTTATTCATCAATGATGAAATTCGTGTACGTGAAGTTCGCTTAATCGGTCTTGAAGGTGAGCAATTGGGTATCAAACCACTTAGCGAAGCGCAAGCACTTGCGGACGATGCTAATGTTGACTTGGTTCTCATTCAACCTCAAGCTAAACCTCCTGTTGCGAAAATTATGGACTACGGTAAGTTCAAATTTGAGTATCAGAAGAAGCAAAAAGAACAACGCAAAAAACAAAGCGTTGTGACCGTGAAAGAAGTTCGTTTGAGCCCAGTGATTGACAAGGGTGATTTCGATACAAAACTTCGCAATGCTCGCAAATTCCTTGAAAAAGGAAATAAAGTGAAGGTATCCATTCGCTTTAAGGGTCGTATGATTACCCACAAAGAGATTGGTGCTAAAGTTTTAGCCGACTTCGCTGAAGCGACACAAGATGTGGCGATCATCGAACAACGAGCTAAGATGGATGGACGTCAAATGTTTATGCAATTGGCGCCAGCAACTGACAAGAAATAATCTGTCAGAAAGTTAAAAAAAGGAGAAAATATCATGCCAAAACAAAAAACACACCGCGCATCAGCTAAACGTTTCAAACGTACAGGTTCTGGTGGACTTAAACGTTTCCGTGCTTACACTTCTCACCGTTTCCACGGAAAAACTAAGAAACAACGTCGTCATCTTCGTAAAGCATCTATGGTGCATGCAGGAGATTTCAAACGTATCAAAGCAATGCTTACTCGCTTGAAATAATCGCGTATTCGTAAGTAAAGAATTCTAGGAAATATTGGAGGAAATATAAATGGCACGTGTTAAAGGTGGCGTTGTATCACGCAAACGTCGTAAACGTATTCTTAAATTAGCTAAAGGTTACTATGGAGCTAAACATATCTTGTTCCGTACTGCAAAAGAACAAGTAATGAACTCTTACTACTATGCATACCGTGACCGTCGTCAAAAGAAACGTGACTTCCGTAAATTGTGGATCACACGTATCAATGCGGCAGCTCGTTTGAACGGACTTTCATACTCACAATTGATGCATGGTTTGAAATTAGCTGAGATCGAAGTTAACCGTAAAATGCTTGCTGACTTGGCTGTTAACGATGCAGCAGCTTTCACAGCTCTTGCAGATGCAGCTAAAGCAAAACTTGGTAAATAATGTTTATAAGACTGGGAAGATTTTCTCAGTCTTTTTTTCTTGCTGATTTCATGCTATAATGAAATCAATTATAGGAGTAATCATATTAGATGGAGGACCTAAAGGTGACACACAATCGACTTGCATGGGATGAGTATTTTGCAGCTCAGGCCTTACTGATTTCGAATCGGGCGACCTGTAATCGGGCGAAAGTAGGGGCTGTTCTGGTTAAGGATAATAAGGTCATTGCAACCGGCTATAATGGATCTGTTTCTGGAACAGATCATTGTTTAGAAGATGGCTGCCTCATGGTCGAGGGACACTGTGTCCGTACGATTCATGCGGAAGTCAATGCGATCTTGCAAGGAGCTGAAAGAGGGATTCCCAAAGGCTTCACAGCTTATGTGACGCACTTTCCTTGTCTCAATTGTACTAAGCAGTTACTCCAAGTTGGCTGCAAGCGGGTGGTATACATCCATCAATACCGCATCGATGAATATGCCGAATACCTCTACCGTGAAAAAGAAGTAGAACTGGTTCATCTCCCATTGGAAGTGGTTAAAGAAGCTATTGCAAAGGCAGACTTCATTTAAAAAAATCCTGTCTGAAACTTGATATAGATCTAATAGAAAGCTTGTTTTTGAGATCACGCTTGGCTGATTCGTCTAGAGGAAGAAGAGTGTGATGATACGTAAAATTTGCTATCTAATTTTCTTATTCGCCCAGGGACCTGGGGTTGTTGTTATATGAAAGGTAGGAAACCGTGATGACAGACAAAGAGAAACATTTTGAAGAAAATAACGAACATAGTAAGATCAGTGAAGATCATCCTAATTCTGTATTTGTTCAGAATCCTCCAAAAGAAAATAGCTTACATTCTATTCTTCTTTCAGTGACCTTTTACTTATCCATTATCTATCTTGTATTGTTTGTCTCTCTCTTTGCACTTTCGGGTTATGGATGGGGATTTGTCGTTTTGATTTTCCTTGGTCCAAACTTATTAAGTCTTGCGATTGGGGCCTTTCTAATTCGACTAGGGATGAAGAAGGGGAATAAAAGCCTTCTTTATGCGAGTATTGGACTCTATCTGCTGTCAATCATCTTGGCTTTTGATCCAGACTGGGAAATATTTCGAATTGCTCCCTTATGTTTTGGTGTTCTGGATTTAATCGGAACACTCCTGGTTAAAGAAGAGAAAAGCTTTTAATTAAAAGATAGGTATGGGCCACTTTACTTAAAAAAAGTATTTGGGTCGATCAAAGCGATAGTTAAATCAATTCTTTTTGTCGATTTTTGAGTACTATTATTTTAAAAGATAACTAAGAACTTTAGGAAGAAATGAAATGTCAGATCAACCAAAACATTCTGCAGTAAAAAAAGAGAAAGAGGAAAGGATTACAGATGAAGTTCGTTCACCTGTTGGTGAATTTGATTCAGAAAAGAGAATTGGGAAATCTGGAATACTTGCTTTTGCCTCGGTCCTAGCCATTGCTTATATCGTTTTGCTTTTATTAGGTCTCTTTTCACTAGGATCATGGGTTGGTAGTTTTTTGTACTTTTTGGGAATCCATATTATTAGCTTTGTTATTGCCACTATCCTGCTTTGGAATGGAAATGTGAACGGCAATAAAGCAACTCTATAGCAGCAGCTATTTATGTTTTTTCATTTATTGCTGCGGGTGATCCAGATTGGCTGATTAATCATATACCACCGCTTGTGGTAGGAGTGATGGTATTGATTGGAACTGTATTGTTAAAAAATGAAGAGTGATGATAGGAGGTAGGGTGTTCAATCCTATCTTTTTTATTTATTACTGATAATACGCCAGGAAAACGATTACAAACTATGTTATAATTTAAATAAAATGAATAGTTTAATACTTTATTTAGAAAGTGGAGGAGAATCTATGTCTAGAAAAAAATGGTATGGTATACTGCTAATTCTTGAAGCAATTCTTTATCTTGTTTCTTATGGTAGTAGTCTAGTAGAGAGCTATAATGCTCAAAATTTAAATGGAAATACACCACTGTTCAATGCCTCTAGTATTTTTTCTATATGGAATGGAATGATTATTTGCTGGTTAATTTGGAGAATCATGAAGCAACGTTTAAATGTTGAAGGATTGATAGCTGTTCTTCTCCTCTCAATTACTCAACTACTGATGTTTTTTTTACCACCTTTCTCCCTAACAAATCTGATGAACATTTCCTTTGTGCTAAATATCATTTGTTTAATATGGATTTGCTTGCTTATAAAGAATGTAGAAATGAGGGAGCTTTTAAACGATTGGAAAAGTAAAGATGGTTGGAAATCAACGATAACTTATTTAGTACTATTTGTTGCCTCAACCAATATATCTCCATTATTTATATTGTTTGGTATGGATAGAACGAGTGTAATTTACGCTTTTACACTTCAATACACTGTAATGGAGTTAATGTTTCTAATTCTGATTAATGTTATGATCACAAGTACAAGTGATAAACTTCAGAAAGTCTTTTCTCTTTTGCTAATTTTATCTTCTCTTGTTGAGATAGGTGTAGTATACTCTTTTATCTCTCGTATAAGCTTTTACGGTCTCTTTTATCTTCTCTTATCGATTTATATTGTTTGTCGTGTTTTTGGTTTGTTTGATAAAGTTGCAGATAGCTGGGAGTCCAAGGTGAAAGTACAAGATGTATCATCTATTGAAACTAAACCAGAGATGGAATACCCTCAAGTAAAAGGAGAGATAGATGTAAACGATCAGTTGAATGCTGAGATACGATCAAACAATGATAAAGAAAATTCGCCAAAAAGAATTATTCTTCAGTCGTCTTGGTTATGGAGCGCCCTTATAATAGCAGTCTGTCACCTTGGTATTATGATTTTTCCTTTATTTTTAGGAAACCCCATGTATCTACTGATCTTATATATTGGTGCCATCCATTATATTTGTTTTATGATTGCGACTATATTACTTTTCATTGGTATGAGAAAAGGAAGTAAAGGACTCCTAAATGCCGCAGCTATCTTATTTGTTATTTCCATTATAGGTACGCCAGATCCTTATTGGACAGGTCCAAATATATTATCCTTTATTCTGGGAGTCTTGGTATTTATTGGAACTATATTATTGAAAAATGGAGACTGATTAAAGTAGATAGGGTTGAAAATTTTTAAAGATATGTTATCATTTAAGTAGATGGTAGGTCATCGAGCACCAATAGGTGCGCGGTAGCCTACCATTTTTGAAGATAAAAAAAGCACCGTGTGAGGGTGCTAGATCTTGCCTACTGAACTCGTAAATTGATAGATACCCTACGGGGTATTTTTTGTCAACTTTTTTAAGTACTTTTTAGGAACTTTGAGGACTGTTTAAGTCGATTTAATTAGATAGCGCATAGCCCGAAAAAGCTGATTTAATGGGCTTCTTGAAAAATCATTTTCCATATCATTTGTAATGTGTTATAATGAAGTGTTATATGGTCCCGATAAGATGATAGACTGTCTATCAGTACTTTGTAACTCTATAACAATATTTTTTAAGGGGGGACATTTTTATGTCAGAACGTAAACTTTTCACGTCTGAATCAGTATCTGAGGGGCATCCAGATAAGATTGCAGACCAAATTTCAGATGCTATTTTAGATGCTATTTTAGAGCAAGATCCAGAAGCACACGTTGCGGCTGAAACAGCTGTTTATACAGGTTCAGTCCATGTTTTTGGTGAAATTTCAACCAATGCCTATGTCGATATTAACCGTGTTGTTCGCGATACGATTGCAGAAATTGGCTATACCAATACAGAATATGGTTTCTCTGCTGAAACTGTTGGAGTACACCCATCATTGGTGGAACAATCTCCTGATATCGCTCAAGGGGTAAACGAAGCCCTAGAAGTACGTGGGAATACGGATCAAGATCCACTCGATTTGATTGGTGCAGGAGACCAAGGTCTCATGTTTGGTTTTGCGGTGGATGAAACAGAAGAACTCATGCCATTGCCAATCTCACTCAGTCATAAGTTGGTTCGTCGTTTGGCAGAGCTTCGTAAGTCTGGGGAAATTAGCTATCTTCGTCCAGATGCCAAATCACAAGTCACTGTTGAGTACGATGAAAACGATCGTCCAGTGCGCGTGGATACGGTTGTTATTTCAACCCAACACGATCCAGATGTCAGCAATAAACAAATCCACGAAGATGTGATTAATAAGGTCATTAAAGAAGTGATTCCAGCTTCTTACCTAGATGATGAGACAAAATTCTTCATCAACCCAACAGGACGCTTTGTTATAGGTGGTCCTCAAGGAGACTCAGGATTGACAGGTCGTAAGATCATCGTCGATACCTATGGTGGTTATTCACGTCACGGTGGTGGTGCCTTCTCTGGTAAGGACGCAACCAAGGTGGACCGTTCGGCTTCTTATGCAGCTCGTTACATTGCCAAAAACATCGTAGCGGCAGGTCTTGCTAAGAAAGCAGAAGTGCAATTGGCTTATGCCATTGGGGTTGCTCAACCTGTCTCTGTTCGTATTGATACCTTCGGTACTGGAACAGTCGCTGAAAGCAAATTAGAAGCAGCAGCGCGTGAGATCTTTGACCTTCGCCCAGCAGGGATTATCCAAATGCTGGATTTGAAACGTCCAATCTATCGTCAAACAGCGGCTTATGGCCATATGGGACGGACAGATATCGACCTTCCATGGGAACGTTTGGACAAGGTTGAAGCCTTGAAAGAAGCTGTAAAATAATTAGTTGAAATGGAAAAGTTAGGGTCAAGTTGATCCTAGCTTTTTTTCGTTTTGAAAATTCCTACAGATGGAAAAATAGGTCGATCTGTGGTATAATAGATGCAGTATTTTGAATACGTTGTCCCTTTTATTTCCGTTGCAAAAAACGATAGTAAAAGGAAAAAGACTTGAAAGAGCTAATAAATTATTAAGATGAAAAAAATTGTAATAAATGGTGGTCGCCCTCTAAAAGGAGAGGTGACCATTAGTGGTGCAAAAAATAGTGTAGTAGCCCTGATTCCGGCGACCATTCTGGCGGATGATATCGTGACCCTTGATGGGGTACCGGATATCTCCGACGTGGCGAGTCTGATTGAAATCATGACCATCATGGGGGCTAAGATCGAGCGCAAAGAAGACAGTTTGATCATTGATCCACGTGGGGTGAAGAATATGCCCATGCCATTTGGAAAGATCAACAGTTTACGAGCTTCCTATTATTTCTATGGCAGCTTATTAGGACGCTATGGTCAAGCAACGGTTGGGCTTCCTGGTGGGTGTGACCTTGGACCACGTCCTATCGATTTGCATTTGAAGGCCTTTGAAGCGATGGGAGCCGCTATGACCATGGATGGCTCTAGTATGAAACTTGCGACTGATGGCAAGCCTCTTCAAGGAGCTAACATCTATATGGATACTGTTAGTGTCGGTGCAACGATCAATACGATTTTGGCAGCGGTCAAAGCTAAAGGTCGGACAGTGATCGAAAATGCTGCGCGGGAACCTGAGATTATCGATGTGGTGACCTTGCTCAACAACATGGGAGCCCATATTCGTGGAGCAGGAACGGATATCATTATCATTGATGGTGTTCAGAATTTGCATGGAACGAGACATCAGGTGATTCCGGATCGCATCGAAGCAGGAACTTATATTGCTCTTGCAGCTGCTATTGGAGAAGGTATCCAGATCAACAATGTCCTGTATGAGCATTTAGAGAGTTATATTGCCAAGTTAGAGGAAATGGGTGTGCGTATGACCATTTCTGAAGATAGTATCTTTGTAGAAAAGCAGACGGGCTTGAAGGCCATCCAGATCAAAACGTCTCCTTATCCTGGTTTTGCGACTGATTTGCAACAACCGATCACACCTTTGCTCCTAACGGCTGCTGGACGTGGACGAATCGTTGATACGATTTATGAAAAACGGGTCAACCATGTACCAGAATTGGCTAAAATGGGGGCCACTATTTCGACCTTGAACGACCACATTATCTATGAAGGGCCAAATCAATTGGCAGGATCCAGTGTGAAAGCGACGGATCTTCGAGCTGGTGCGGCTTTAGTGATTGCAGGTCTCATGGCTTCTGGAACAACAGAAATTACAAATGTGGAATACATCCTTCGCGGGTATTCAGATATTATTCATAAATTGACCCAACTTGGAGCAGACATCCAGTTGGTAGAGGAATAGTGACAGAACTAGGGATCTGATAGTGGCGGCTGGATACACGAACAATGGAGTTTGAAATGAATATTTGGACGCACTTAGCTGCCTATTCACTAATTGAAACACAAAGGTTGTATTTACGACCTTTTCTCTTTGAGGATGCGGAAGATTTTTATAAGATTGCTTCGAATCCTGATAACCTACAATTTATCTTTCCTGCACAAGCCGATCTTTCTGAAACTCAATATGTACTAGCCAACTATTTCATGAAAAATCCTTTGGGGGTTTGGGCGATCTGTGATCAGGAAACCAATCAGATGATCGGTTCGATCAAGTTTGAAAAGTTGGATGAAATCAAGGGTGAGGCTGAGTTAGGCTACTTTTTACGCAAAGATTTTTGGGGAAAGGGCTTGATGACAGAAGCGGTCAAAGAGTTGGTCTATCTATCATTTGAAAAATTTCAACTGAAGGAGCTTAAGATTGTCACCCATGTTGAAAATGCAGGGAGTCAAAAGGTCGCTTTAAAGGCTGGCTTTCGTCTCTTTCGTCAATTCAAAGGGAGTGACCGCTATACGCGTAAAATGCGCGATTATTATGATTTCCGCCTAGGTAGAGGGGACTTCTATGAGTAAACACCAAGAGATTTTAGACTATCTCGAAAAATTACCGATTGGAAAACGGGTCAGTGTCCGCAGTATCTCCAATTTTTTGAATGTCAGTGATGGGACGGCCTATCGTGCTATTAAAGAAGCTGAAAATCAAGGAATTGTCGAAACGCGTCCTAGAAGCGGGACTATCCGTGTCAAATCGCAAAAAGCTGTCCTAGAGCATTTGACCTATCGGGAAATTTTAGAAATCACCGGTTCTGAAATATTAGCAGGTGAGGAAGGTCTCGAAAAAGAATTTAATAAATTTTACATTGGTGCTATGACGGAAAAGCACGTCCTTGACTATGTGTCTGAAGGGGGGCTTTTGATCGTGGGTGACCGCACTAGCATCCAACGATTGGCTCTTAAGCATGACAATGCGGTCTTAGTGACGGGTGGCTTTGAGGTCAGTGAGGATGTGATTGATCTGGCCAATCAGGTACAAATCCCAGTCATCCGAACTTCACACGATACCTATACCGTCGCGACCATGATCAATAAGGCCTTGTCTAACATGCAGATCAAGACGGATATCTTGACAGTAGAACAGGTCTATCGGCCCTTCCATGAGTACGGCTATCTTTCTGAGACGGATACGGTCCGGGATTATTTAGATTTGGTTCGAAAGAATCGCTTTAGTCGTTTTCCAGTTGTCAATCAGCACCAGATGGTAGTGGGCGTCGTAACCATGAGAGATGCTGGAGATAAGGCGCCTCAGACGACCCTTGATAAGGTGATGTCACGGACCATTTTTACCACTAATTTGTCCACCAGCATTGCGACGATTAGCCAACGGATGATCGCTGAAGATTATGAAATGATTCCTGTTGTTCGTAATAACCAGACCTTGCTGGGTGTTATTACGCGTCGGGATGTCATGGATCGGATTAGCAAGGTGCAGTTTTCGAGCTTACCAACCTTTAGTGAGCAAATTGGTCAAAAGATTCAAACAGAGAACGACCATTACCAATTCACAGTGGAGCCAAGTATGCTGGAGAAAAGCGGTGTTTTGGCCAATGGGGTCATGATCGAAGTGCTGATGAAGGTTATTCGCAAGATGATGCAACACAGTGGGCGTAGCTTGATTGTCGAACAGTTGATCATCAATTTTTTACAGGCAGTACAGGTGGATGATGTGATCCGCATTGAACCCCAACTTGTTCGGCGAACTAGACGTTCGGCCTTGGTTGATTTTAGCTTGTATTTAGATCTGCAGCTAGTCGCGAAAGCAACCATTACGATTAAGATTAATTAAACAAAAGAAATGAGGAGACAATGATTACATTAAAATCACAACGTGAAATTGAAGCCATGGATCGTGCAGGAGATTTCCTTGCCAGCATCCATATTGGATTACGTGACTTGATCAAGCCAGGGCTTGACCTATGGGAAGTAGAAGAATATGTCCGTCGTCGCTGTAAAGAAGCCAATGTCTTGCCGCTTCAGATCGGTGTAGAAGGCAGTCTCATGGATTATCCTTATGCGACTTGCTGTGGTTTGAATGACGAAGTAGCCCATGCTTTTCCACGTCATGTCATTCTCAAAGATGGTGATCTCCTCAAGGTAGACATGGTCTTGTCAGAACCGCTTGATAAATCTGTTTTGGATGTATCGAAATTAGATTTTGATAATGTAGCCCAAGTGAAGAAATACACTGAGTCTTATAGTGGTGGCTTGGCGGACTCTTGCTGGGCTTATGCGGTGGGAAATGTTTCGCAAGAAGTCAAAGATTTGATGGACGTGACCAAAGAATGTCTCTATAAGGGAATTGAGAAAGCGGTCGTTGGCAATCGCTTGGGGGATATTGGCGCAGCGATTCAAGAGTATGCGGAAAGCAAAGGCTATGGCGTGGTGCGTGATTTGGTCGGACACGGTGTCGGGCCTACCATGCATGAAGAACCAATGGTCCCACATTATGGTCGTGCTGGACGCGGTCTTCGCTTACGTGAAGGCATGGTCTTGACGATTGAGCCAATGATCAATACCGGTACTTGGGAGATTGATACAGATATGGAAACTGGTTGGGCCCATAAGACCCTCGACGGTGGCCTTTCTTGTCAATACGAGCATCAATTTGTGATTACAAAAGATGGTCCGGTAATCCTGACTAGTCAAGGTGAAGAAGGAACATACTAAAAAATAGAGAGGAAAGAATGGAGCTGAAGGCAAGTGTCTGGTTTCGCTCTTTGCTCTTTTTTAGTAAAATGGGGAGGTGACGAATGAAAAAGGTCCTACAAAAAATACTGGGACAGCCATTTATAAAGGGCTTCGTGCGGTTTTATCAGAGTGCAGAGTCTGATATCACCAGTATTGCGGTGGCTTATTATTTGCTGATCTCCATTTTTCCTTTGATGCTGATTGCAGCCAATATTTTACCCTACTTTCATATTCGTCCCACTCAGATTCTTTTGAGCTTACAGAAAGTTTTGCCAGCCTCCTTATATCGAATAGTGGCACAGATGATTTCGAGTGTCTTGACCAAACCTTCGACAGGCTTACTGAGTTTCTCGATTATTTCTGCTTTGTGGATCTTCTCTCAGAGCATTGCCTACCTCCAAAAAGCCTATAACAAGAGTTATGGGGTGGAAAAAGAGCGTGGTATTATCTGGGGGCGACTCTTTAGCTTTCTGATCAGTTTTGCCTTGCAGGGCTTGTTTGGACTCTCGCTCATTCTTTCCATGTTTGGGAAAATGATCGTTCGCTATCTCTATCGGACCTTTTCATTTGATCGGACGATTTATGTGCGCTTACTGAATTTGACAGAGCCGACCATCTACCTTTTGCTATTTGTCAGTCTGGTCTTGCTCTATTACACCCTTCCAAATGTCAAAATTCCAAAATTTAGATATGTATTGCCAGGGGCGACCTTCGTTGTTGCTGTCCTGTATGCGATATTAAATATCTTTTGGAAATATGTGGATCGTTATGTGAGTCATTTCTTAGATGCTCGTTTCTTCGGTTCTGTCGTCCTAGCGGTCATTATGTTCTGGTTCATCTTGGTAGCTAAAATCATGATTATTGGTTGTATTTTAAACGCCAGTATCCAGTTTGCTAGAGAAGCCAAGTTCCAAACGCGCAATGGAGAAATTGTCTCCAAATTAAAAACGGAAGAAGTAGCTTTTCGGCATAAAGAAGCTTCACAAACATTAAAGCGACGGTTACGCTTGAGAAAAAAAGATAAAATAGAATAAGGGATAGTGGGACAGAAATCGGTAATTCGTTAGAATTCGATTTCGTCGTCCCACCTCTGCACAGTTGAGTAGGGCTGTAAAAGCTGATGAAATCAGCGTAGTAGAGCCCACTCAACCACTGCGTCTTGCTCGATAATTCAAAAATAATTGAGAGGCTAGGACTTTTGTCCCAGCCTCTTTTTTTATCCATTTTGTTGCATTTGCAACAAAAATGTGTTATGCTATTGTCAATAGGAAAGGAGGAGTGAGATGAGTATTTTGCGTGAGATAGGCATCATTGCGAGAGCACTGGATTCTATAGCAAATATTGAATTTCGAGATTTGGATCTGGCGCGTGGTCAATACCTCTACTTGGTGCGAATTGCCGAGCAACCTGGAATGATTCAGGAAGAACTCTCTGAGCTCTTAAAAGTAGATCGATCCACCGTTGCAAGGTCTGTAAAAAAATTAGAAGAACGAGGCTTGATTCAACAGCGTCCAAGGGGTGAAAACCTTAAAATCAAGGAATGGGAATTAACTGAAAAAGGTAAGCAGATTTACCCCTTCATTTTAGGGGAGCATCTTTACTCTGAAAAAACTGCCTTAAAAGGATTTTTCAAAGAAGAAGTCGCACAGTTAGAGGAGTATCTCATCCGAGTTCGTGAGAATATCACCTTGGATTGGGAGCTAGTCAAAAAAGGTCAAAAAAGAAATTATAGTGAGGTAAAGCAATGAAAGTGACAGTCGATCAAGCATTTTGGGATTTATTTCCAACAGCTAGAATTACAGTGATGTCCTTGTATGGTATTGATAATACAGTAGATGAAGCCAAGGATCCTTATTTCAAAGAATTGTTGGACAAGGGTACCAAGAGAGCATGGGAATTTATTGATGAAGAAAACTATACCCAGAGTGAGTTCGTTCAAGAGTGGCGCCAAGCTTTTAGCAAGTTTAAAACAAAAAAAGGAGCCCGATCTTCCATCGAAGCACTCTTAAAACGGGTTCACCAGGGACGTGAATTCTATCCGATTAATCCTTTGGTGGATCTTTACAATAGCGTGTCGATGGCTTATGCCCTTCCTTGTGGGGGAGAAGATATGGATAAATTGGTGGGTGGCCTCTCACTAGGACAAGCGAAAGGAGGCGAACCTTTCTTTCCATTAGGAGCTGACGAAGATGCGCCAGCTTTGGAAGGGGAGATCATCTACTACGACCAAGAAGGCGCCGTTTGCCGTTGTTTGAATTGGCGTGAGGCTCAAAGAACCATGCTAACTGAAGATACCAAGGACGCTATTTTGGTCATTGAAGCTATCAATGAAGAGCAGGCTAAACGCGCACAAACAGCTATGCAGGAATTGAAAGATCTAGCCAAGGATTATTTTGGGGTTGAAGGCACCATCTATCAATTAAGTGCAGAGCATGCAAGTATAGAAGTTTAAAAGAATAAAGCTTGAAACAATCGTTTCAAGCCTTGTTTTTGTTTTTAAAGACAAAGAGTTTACTAAAGACGTAATTGAGGACCACAATGGCCACTTGTGCAAAGAGGGTTTCAATCAGATTGATCTGACTTTTGTTATTGTGGACGAATTGCCCGATAATTCCTGGGAACTGCTTGACAAAAATCTCAGTCAAGGCCATGTCCAGTATAAAGGTTCCAGAGCGCGCAATCGCAAATCGGATCAAGCGCTGAAACCAGCCCTTTCTTTCTTGTTTAAAGACAATGGTATCGTTGGTCGCAAAGGCAAAGAGGATCCCGGCAATGTTTCCAATCGCTGTCGCTAATCGTTCATCACGAGACACATGATAGATGAAGAGGCGGGTTCCGACGGAAACAATGGTTGTGGCAACTCCAAAAAAGAGATAGGATAAAATTTCATTATCAAAAAATTTTTTAATTAGTGTTTTCATAAATTCAGTCTACCATAAAACCTCAAAATATGCTATACTTGAAAGGTTGAAGAAATCAAACCTTCAACCCTTGGCGCTTAAGATCCTTTCGCCAAGCATATTACACGCGGGAAAACCGCTAAAGGAGAATAGATGAAACAGTTAACTGCTCGTGATATGGCACAAATTGCCATTGTTGCTGCGATTTATATCGTATTGACCATTACCCCACCTCTCAACGCTATGGCCTACTATGGCTATCAATTCCGTGTTTCGGAAATGATGAATTTCTTAGCTTTTTACAATAAGAAGTACTTGATTGCGGTGACGCTTGGTTGTATGATTGCTAACTTATTTAGTTTTGGATGGATCGATGTCTTTGTCGGTGGAGGTTCAACCTTTGTCTTCTTAGGACTTGGACTCATTCTATTTGGTCGATTCAAAAACAAGTTCTTGTTTGACGGTCTTATTCGCTTGGACCATTTCTTGTTTGCGATTTTCTTTTCCATCTCCATGTTTACGATTGCCTTGGAACTATACTACCTTCAAGGCCAACCATTCTTCTATAACTGGTTGACTATGGGATTGGGTGAATTCGCATCCTTGATTTTTGGAGCGATTGTGATCAATCAACTTTCTAAACGGATCGATTTTACAAAATAAGAAGAGAGTGGGACAGAAATCGGTAATTCCTTAGAATTCGATTTCGTCGTCTCACCTCCGCACAGTTGAGTAGGGCTGTAAAAGCTGATGAAATCAGCGTAGTAGAGCCCACTCAACCACTGCGTCTTGCTCGACAATCTAAAAATAATTGAGAGGCTAGGACTTTTGTCCCAGCCCCTTTTTTTAATGCTAAGAATGCAGTAAATTCAAGGCTAAATTAAGATTTTATGATAAAATAAGAACATGAAAACCAGAATGAAAGAATTAGTGGAATTACTCAATCGATATGCTTACGAGTATTACACAAAAGACGCTCCATCTGTTTCAGATAGTGAATATGATCAATTATATCGGGAGTTGGTGGAACTAGAAACCGCTCATCCTGATGAAATCTTACCAGAGAGTCCAACTCACCGTGTAGGTGGGGTGGTTTTAAAAGGCTTTACCAAATACCAGCACCAGTATCCCCTTTATAGTTTGCAGGATGCTTTTTCGCGTGAAGAATTAGAAGCCTTTGATCAGCGTGTCCGTAAGGAATTTCCTTCTATCAGCTATGTATGTGAGCTGAAAATCGATGGCTTGTCCATTTCCCTCACCTATGAAAATGGAGTCCTCGTAACGGGGGCGACACGTGGAGATGGTTCTGTCGGTGAGGATATTACAGAGAACCTCAAGCGGGTCAAGGACATTCCTTTAGTGTTACCAGAGCCAGTGAACATCACAGTTCGAGGCGAGTGCTATATGTCACGGGCTTCCTTTGATCGGGTCAATCAGATCCGTCAAGAAAACGGCGAGCCGGAGTTTGCTAATCCGCGGAATGCTGCTGCAGGAACACTTCGCCAATTGGATACGAAAATCGTGGCAAAGCGAAATCTCGCAACCTTCTTGTATCAAGAAGTGAGTCCGACCGATCAAAGCAGTCAGGAAGGCGTGCTTGAGAAATTAGCTCGCTTAGGGTTTGTCGTGAACCAAGAGCGAGTGTTGGCAGAGGATATGGAGCAAATTTGGGACTTTATCCAAAAAGTAGCTCAGTTTCGAGAGGATCTTCCCTATGATATCGATGGGATCGTCATCAAGGTCAATGACCTAGCTGTTCAAGAAGAACTAGGCTTTACCGTCAAGGCTCCAAAATGGGCTGTCGCTTATAAGTTTCCAGCTGAAGAAAAAGAAGCGAAAATCCTATCGGTGGATTGGACCGTTGGAAGGACCGGTGTTGTGACACCAACTGCCAATCTAACTCCAGTCCAACTAGCAGGAACCACCGTTAGTCGCGCAACCTTGCACAATGTGGACTATATTGCTGAAAAAGATATTCATCAGGAAGATACCGTCATTGTCTACAAGGCTGGTGATATCATTCCAGCGGTCTTACGTGTCGTCAAAGATAAACGGGTATCTGATCAAGCATTAGCCATTCCAACTCATTGTCCGAGCTGCCAGAGTGAGTTGCTTCATTTCGAGGATGAGGTGGCCCTTCGCTGTATCAATCCGCTCTGTCCAGCTCAGATTAAGGAAGGATTGAACCACTTTGCAAGTCGGGATGCTATGAATATTACAGGCTTGGGTCCAGCTGTTGTAGAGAAACTCTTCGCAGCTCAGTTGGTAGAGGATGTAGCTGGGATCTATCGTCTGACAGTCGAGGATCTATTGACCTTAGAAGGCTTTAAAGAAAAATCTGCTGAAAAACTCTATGAAGCCATTCAAGTTTCAAAAGAGAATTCAGCCGAAAAGTTACTCTTTGGTTTGGGGATCCGCCATGTCGGTAGCAAGGTTAGTCAAATCTTGCTCCAAGAATTCCATGACCTCGATCAATTGGCTACAGCAGATCCAGAACGGATTGCCAGCATTAATAGTCTCGGTATGGTCGTGGCTGAAAGCCTTAAGCGTTATTTCGCACAAGAGGGATCCAAGCGTCTCCTGCAAGAACTGAAAGAAGCTGGAGTCAATCTGACCTATCTTGGTGAAAAAGTTGCTGCTGATGCGGCCCTATCAGGGATGACAGTTGTTTTGACTGGGAAGCTCGAACGCCTCACACGTTCAGAAGCCAAGGCAAAATTAGAAAGTCTAGGAGCTAAGGTAACTGGTTCTGTTTCTAAGAAAACAGATTTGGTCGTAGCAGGTAGTGACGCTGGTAGCAAATTAACCAAAGCACAAGAATTAGGAATCCAGGTAGAAGATGAGGCCTGGCTTGAAAGTTTGTAGAGGATCTTTATGGTAGAACGAATCAAAAAAGCCCGTTTAATTTATAATCCGACCTCTGGGCAAGAAATTATCAAGAAAAATATTGCGGAAGTCTTAGACGTATTGGAAGACGTGGGCTATGAAACCAGCGCCTATCAAACGACTCCAGAACCATTTTCTGCTCAAAATGAAGCAGAAAGAGCCGCCAAAGCAGGCTTTGATTTAATCATTGCTGCTGGTGGAGATGGCACGATTAATGAAGTGGTCAATGGAGTTGCTGGTCTGGAGAATCGTCCGCAGATGGCCTTTATCCCAACAGGCACAACCAATGACTATGCGCGTGCCTTGAAGATCCCGATGGGAGATCCAGTGGCAGCTGCCCGCATTATCGAAAAGAATCAAACCATTCAAATGGACATTGGTCGTGCTTATGGCAGTAAGTATTTTATCAATATTGCTGCAGCAGGGACCATGACAGAATTGACCTTCAGTGTCCCAAGTAGTGTCAAATCTCGCCTGGGTTACTTTGCCTATGTGGCAGAAGCAGCTAAAATGTTGCCGAGAAACAAGGCTCGTAAGGTGCGGATCGAACACGATAATGGCGTTTTTGAAGGTCCAGCTTCGATGATTTTTGTGGCTTTGACCAACTCTATTGCTGGCTTTGAAAGTGTCGCACCGGATGCCAAGCTAGATGATGGAAACTTCACCTTGATTATCGTAAAAACTGCTAAGCTCTTTAACATGTTGTCCTTGATGATTCAGGCCATTAATGGAGGCAAGCATGTGCACGATGAAAATGTAGAATATCTCAAGACCAAGAAGTTGACGATCGAAATGTTAGGGAAAAATGCTCAACCATTCCGCATCAATCTAGATGGCGAATATGGGGGAGATACTCCAGTTGAATTGGAAGTCTTTCATAATCACTTGGAATTCTTTGCGAATATTGATGAAATCAACAACGATGCTTTGGTTCACACATCTGAAGAATAAAAACAAATAGTTGGAACCATGTACGTGTTTCACGAGCGAATGGTTCCTTAGGTATCAAATTGGAAATAGGAAAATGTTATGCGACAATACCATGTAAAGCTTCATTTTCATAAGCAAAAAGGAAATTATTTTGCCTATGATATGTGGCAATGGCAGGATCAAGTAGAAGGAAAATCAGTCTCTTTCTCCAAGTTGGATTATTTTGGAGTAGAGGGAAATCTGGTATACGAGAGCGAGGATGCCTTGAGCCGGGGTCATGTCTTGGTTAAAGAAGGAGATTGGCTCACCCAAACCCGTGATTTTGAAATCGAACTCTTACCAGAAGGGCATGTTCGAGAAGTTTGGGTTCTCGATGGGGATGATACTGTCTATTATTCTTTGCAAGCTGCTTTGACGAGTCATGCTTATAGTCATCGTCAGCCTCATGCCTACGATATGGCGACCCATGCCAAGGAATTTGACACCAAATGGGCTTATCAAGGCTGGCTTGGTTATCGCGAAGAAGAAGGGGAGTATTGCTTTAAGCTGTGGGCCCCTACCGCTAAGAAAGTTGAATTGTTGCTCTATCAATCAACAGACTTGGATGCGCCTATTTGGAAGACTATTCCGATGATGCGAGGCAAACAAGAGTCTAGCTACCATCCAGAAAACACCCAAGGTGTTTGGATTCTAGATTTTCTAGGAAATTTAAGTGGCATGGCTTATCACTATCGTGTCCATTTTGAACACCAGACTCAAGTGACGCGAGATCCTTATAGCATTGCCACGACAGCCGATGGAATGCGCTCAGCCATTCTCTCAAGAGCAGATCGTCAGTTTGATTGGGGTCCTAAAAAAGGCGCCGATGCGACTCCCTGGCGCCTGGACAATCCATGTCAAGCAGTGATCTATGAGATGCACCTTCGGGATTTGACCAAGTCACCGACATCAGGTGTGGACGAGTCTTTGCGTGGGACCTATCTGGGGGCTTGCCAAGAAGGAACCATCAATAGCCATGGAGATGCGACTGCCTTTGATTATATCCGTCAGTTAGGGGTCAATGTCGTGCAATTGCAGCCGATATCTGATCGCTATAAACAGTACGATGAAGAAGGTCGTGTGACCTACAATTGGGGTTACGACGTTCAGAATCATTCTGCACCAGAAACCAGTTTTTCAACAGATCCATCCAATCCCAAACAAACCATGCAAGAGCTTAAAACGATGATCCGGGCTTATCATGACGCTGGGATTTCTGTAGTCATAGATGTGGTCTACAATCATACCTACTCAACTGAGCATGGTCCTTTCCAAAATACAGTTCCGGATTATTATTACCGGATGGAGCCAGATGGGCGCTTCCAAAATGGGACAGGTGTTGGGAATGAGACGGCGAGTGAGCATGAAATGTACCGCAAGTACATGATTGATTCCCTCACGCACTGGGTCAAGGAGTACCAGATCGATGGTTTCCGCTTTGATTTGATGGGCATTCACGATGTGACGACAATGAATGCTATTCGGGAGGCGATGGATGCTCTGGATCCTCGGATTCTTCTTTACGGAGAAGGCTGGGACATGGGGACAGGTCTCGCACCAGAAGACAAGGCTAAGAAAGACAATGCAGCGCAATTGCCACGAATTGGATTCTTTAATGATACGGAGCGCGATGCCATTAAAGGGGCTGAGGTTTATGGTTCCATCAAACGTGGCTTTGTCAGCCGAAAATCGACGGAGAATATCGTTGCCCGTGCTGTTCTAGGTAGTGCAGAGCTTGGCAATTATTTAAGTCCCAATCAGGTCTTGAATTATGTGGAGGCTCATGATAATTATAATCTCTATGACTTGCTTCAGACCCTTCATCCGAATGTAGAAGTAGCAGGATTGGTCAAGCGCTCAGAGTTGGCTACGGCCATGAATCTGCTCTTTCAGGGCATGGCCTTCATGCAATTGGGTCAAGAGTTTATGCGGACCAAATTGGTAGCGACAGGTCCTGATGGAGAAATCACACCTTTGGATCGTGAACGGGCCATGAATTCCTACAATGCTCCAGATTTTGTGAATCAGGTCAACTGGGATCTGGTCAGTCAGAATAAGGAATCAATCGCCTACATCCGAAGCTTGATCGCCTTGAAGACAAGTCTTCCTGTCTTAGGGCTTGAAAGCTATGATAACATCTACCAACAAGTCTTTATCCAATCTGCGACAGATACTAGTGGTCTTGTCATCTATGAACTAACAGGAGACAAGAAGTACTTGGTGATATTTAATGCCAGCGGGCTTCCATATTACCTCCAAAATTCAGATAAATTGAAATTAATGGTTGGTAATAGTCGCCATAAACGTCCCTTCTATGTGGAGAATTTAACAGCTTCTATTTTTGAAGTCTTAGATAAAAGTAAGGTATGATACTTCTTTAAGAAATCGCAAAACCCCTGAGTTTTTACTCAGGGATTCTCTTTATTTAGAAGAACTGCTACTCGTCTCAGTTGAGGAAGAACTATCATCTTCTGGGTGCAATTCTTTATAAGTTGGTGCCTTGAAGAGATCGACAGTGGACTGGTTGCCACGTTGGTTATAAAGGCTGGTTGATTTGTCACCTTTTTCCTTTTCGATCTTCTTCAATGCCTTGAAGGAATTGGTGTAGGAATAATCTTCTGGATTGACTTTTCCAAGATCATTGCCCTTGAAGAAGCGGAGGAGGTCACCGGTCTGGATGCTATCACTAATCTTCAATTGAAGGTTAGCAGCTTCCCTAATCTTGTCCAATTCTTCCTTGGTTTTTTCATCAGGATTAGTGATTTCCTCACCTGTTTTTGTGTAATAGGTCCGGCCACTATAGCTCGTATACTCAGGAGTTACAAAGTAGTTAGCGGAGCGGAAGGCTACAATTTGATCATGATCTGGTGAGAGCATATCTTGACCAACTTGGAGAAATTTATTGGACTCAATGCCCAGCAAATGTTCTAAGGTTGGGAGCATATCGATCTCACCACCATAGGTATCAATGATGCCTCCCTTATCCATACCTGGAACGACTACCATATAAGGTACGCGTTGCAACATGGCATTGTCATAGCTTGACCACGTTTCAGAGTTCTTACCAAGTAGAGGAGCAAGAGCTGGGTTACGAGAGTTTGAAATTCCGTAGTGGTCCCCATAGAGAACGATGATGGAATTTTTGTAAAGACCAGATTCTTTCAGGTAATCAAAGAAGGCTTTGATCGAAGAATCTAGGTAGTTAGCGGTCGCAAAATAGCCATTGATGGTTTCGTCTTGTGTCTTAGCAAGAGGGAATCCAAGATCATCTCCTGACAAGCTAGTCGTATAAGGGTAGTGGTTGGAAACCGTAATGAACTTCGTATAGAAAGGCTGTTGCAATCTTTCAAGGTATTTGATGGAATCTTTGAGCATGTATTTGTCATTGAGACCATACTGGAAGGAGTTGCTGCTGTCTTGTTTGGTGAAGTAGCTAGCATCAAAGAAATAATTGTAGCCCCATTGTTTATAGGCCGTATTCCGATTCCAGAAACTTCCAGCATTCCCGTGGAAAACAGCGCTCGAGTTGTAACCATTTTTTGAAAGAATAAATGGTGCAGCCTGTTGGGTATTGGTTCCACCATAGTTCACCATAAAGGAACCTTGGTTGAGTCCGAAGAGGCCTGTTTCAATCATGGTCTCAGCATCGGACGTTTTCCCTGCCTTGACTTGGTTAAAGACGTTTGAAAAGGCAAAGGTTTCTTTCGAGTGGTAAAGTGAGTTTAAGAAAGGTGTCACTTCATATTCTTTATCGTCTACTTTCAACTTGTAATCGATCAAGAATTGTTGGAAACTTTCCAAGTGAATGTAGATGACGTTACGGCCTTTGGCCATTCCAAAGTACTCAGGATTAGGCTTGGCATAATGCTGTTGGATATATTCTTCCACCGGTTTTAAATCTGCTTCGGAGGCTTTGGAACGTTCTTTGTTGGCAGCATAGGTCTGATTAGCGCTATAACCTAGAAAGGCTGGTAAACCAAGGGCACGAACGACATAGTAGTTTGAGAAACCACGAGTCAAGAGCTCAGGTCGGTCAATTTCTGCAAGGAAAAGGTTGGCCGAAAAGAGCATAGCTGATAAGGATGTAACCGCAAAACTAGCGCGTTTATTGAAGGGACGATTGTCCATTCGAATCCATTTCTTAAAGAAGAAGAAAGCTAGAATGGGGAAATCTAGAATGTAGATCACATCCCAAGGGCGGAACAATTCTAAAGCAGCAGCTCCGAGACCGGCAGAAACCTTGCTGGAAGCCAACATGGTATTGACCGTTACGAAGTCTGTAAACTCTCGATAATAGATGGAGTTGGAAATCAACCAAATAAATAAGAGAAGGTAGATCCCAAAGGCCAAACTATAAAAGAGCTTGGTTCGTTTGATATAAAGTGCTAGACCGATGAAGAGCAGACTGATCGGCAATGGGTTGATCACTGCTAGAAAAATCTGATAGGGTCCCTGAATGTCTAAATTAAAATCAACTGAATAGGCCCACATGGTTTTGAACCAGTAGAGCAACAGAAGGGTCAAGACAAATCCTAGTCTGGTACTCATGAAATTGAGTATCGAATTCGTAATTTTTTTCACAAAATGTTACTTCCTTGTCTTATTTCCTAAAAATTTTCATATACCAGTATACCACATTTTTATGGAGAAAGAAAAAAATGACTGTAAAGAAGAGGAAAGAAATAGGAGAGATCCGGTATTTTAAATCGTTCAAAGCTAAATGATGAGAGCTACGATAAAATGGTAAAAAAAGTTCCAGTAAATAAAGCCTCTCTTTGTGAAAACTGCAGACTTTTGCTATAATAGAGGGTATGAAAAAACTCACAGTCAGTCGGCAAGTAGCTCGAAAACTAAAACAAGGACAATCGCTCCTTGAAAAGCAAGACTTTGATTCGCTTCCTGCTTTGGATCAAGCGGTTCAATTGCTTTCAGGAGATGGACAATCCCTCGGAGTCGGATATTTATCTGAGCAGAATAAAGGGATTGGATGGTTTGTTTCTCAAGAGTTGGTTGCTTTTGATCAAGCCTTTTTTATGGAACTTTTCATCAAAGCCAAGCAATATCGTCGTTCTTATTATGAGGATGAGAAGACAACTGCTTTTCGTCTCTTTAACCAAGAGGGAGATGGTTTTGGCGGCTTTACGGTTGACTTATATGATGAGTTTGTTGTCTTTTCTTGGTACAACCTTTATGTGTATCAGATCAAGGAAATCATTTTAGCGGCTTTTCAAGAAGTTTTTCCTGAAGTCCGAGGGGGCTATGAAAAGATTCGCTTTAAAGGCTTGGACTATGAATCGGCCCATGTGTATGGTGATGAAGCTCCGCAAGAATTTTTGATTCTGGAAAATGGGGTCTCTTACCAAGTCTTTCTCAATGATGGCTTGATGACGGGGATCTTTTTGGATCAGCATGAAGTTCGAGGAAGTTTGGTCGATGGCTTAGCTGCTGGACAGTCCTTGCTCAATATGTTCTCTTATACGGCGGCCTTTTCTGTTTCTGCGGCAATGGGTGGAGCAGTTGAAACCACTTCGGTCGATCTGGCTAAGAGAAGTAGAGAATTATCAGAAGCGCATTTTGTAGCAAATGGCTTGGCGCTGGATGATCATCGTTTTGTCGTGATGGATGTCTTTGACTATTACAAATATGCCAAACGCCATGACCTAAGCTATGATGTGATCGTGCTCGATCCGCCTAGCTTTGCGCGGAATAAAAAGCGGACCTTTTCAGTCGCTAAAGATTACCATCGGTTGGTCAGCGAGGCCCTCGAGATTTTAAATCCAGGTGGGACCTTGATTCTCAGTACCAATGCGGCAAATGTGACCAAAGAAAAATTTAAAAAACAAATCGAAAAGGGATTTCAAGGGCGTAAGCATCGCTATGTAGCAGAATACGGCCTTCCGGGAGATTTTCGATGGAACAAGAAAGAAGAAAGTAGTAATTACTTAAAAGTATTTACGATTAGGGTGGATGTATGAAGTTAGTTGTGTCGATTATGCCTCGCTCCTTAGAAGAGGCGCAACAACTAGATAGTTCGCGTTACGAGGATGCGGATGTCATTGAGTGGCGTGCGGACTTTTTAGAAAAAAACGAGATCTTAACCGTTGCTCCAGCAGTATTTGAAAAATTTGCTGGACGCGAAATTTTATTCACCTTACGGACTCGAGCTGAAGGTGGGGAGATGGAGCTGACCAATGAGGAATATGTTTGGATCCTGAAAGATATTCAATCTATCTATCATCCGGATTATATCGATTTCGAGTTTTATAGCCATCGTGACGTCTTTGAAGAGATGTTGGAATTTTCAAATCTTGTGCTCAGCTACCATAATTTCCAAGAGACACCGGAAAATATGATGGAGATCTTATCGGAATTAACTAGCTTTTCTCCAAAATTGGTCAAGGTATCGGTCATGGCCCACAATGAACAAGATGTCCTTGACTTGATGAATTTTACGCGTGGTTTCAAGACGCTGAATCCTGAGCAAGAATATGTAACGATTTCCATGGGTAAGGTCGGGAAGATTTCGCGCTTGACAGCTGATTTGACAGGCTCTTCTTGGTCTTATGCTAGAGTCGGAGAAGGAAGTGCGCCTGGTCAAATCCCTCTTGAAAATATGAGAAGAATTCGGGAGTTATTAAATGAAGATTGACGGCTACACTCGGATGGCAGCAGTCATTGCCCATCCGATTCGTCATAGTATCTCTCCTTTCATCCATAATCTAGCCTATGAATTAACAGCGACCAATGCTGCTTACCTGGCTTGGGATATTGCTGAAGAAGATTTAGAAAGCACTGTCAGCCAAATTCGTAAGTTAGATATGATTGGGGCCAATATTTCCATGCCTTTTAAGCAAAAGGTCTTTCCTTACTTAGATGAAGTAGATGAGATGGCTCTAAAGATCGGCTCTGTCAATACTATCGTTCACCGTGATGGCAAGCTTAAGGGCTATAATACGGATGGGATTGGTTTCTTTCGTAGTTTACCTCCAGCTTTCTCCATTAAGGGAAAAACAATGGTTCTCTTAGGGGCAGGTGGTGCAGCTCTAGCGATTATTGCGCAGGCCATTCATCTAGGTGTAAAACGAATCCTTGTCTTTGTGAGAGAGGAGAGATTGGTTCATTATCGTTCAATTGTTCAGTTGATTGAAGATGGCTTTGATTTTTTGATAGAATTGTATGCGATTGAGAAAAATGAAGATGTTCAAAGCTCCTTTAATCAAGCAGATCTCATCTTAAATGCCACTGGTGTTGGGATGGATGGTCAGTCTCTTCCGATAGCGAGTCACTTGACCTTTCCTCCACATGCCTTAATCGTAGAGATGGCCTACTATCCGGCAGTGACCCCCTTTTTGCAATTAGCAGTGAATCAAGGAAACCAGAGGGTAAATGGGTTGGGAATGCTCTTTTATCAAGCTGAAGCAGCCTTTGAATTGATGACTGGGAAAGTATTTCCTACAGAGTCTGTATGGGAAGCATTGACAACAGAATATCACCAATTTGTATGTGACTAAGAGAGGGTTTTACCTTTTCCTATTGAAAAAGCTTTATGAGATTAGAACAAGAACTGATTTTTAAAAAACAGTCTTGCTCTAGTCTCATTTTCATTTTGTTTGAGACATGTGCCTTATTTCATGATAAGATAGAATGAAAGAATAACACGAAGGAGATTCCTATGAACGTATCGGTACCTATTCCAGGACATTCCTATGAGATTGTGATTGAAAGAGGTGGTCTCAACCAGGTTGGAGACTGGCTGCGCACTCTTTGGGGCAATAAAAAAGTCGCTATCATTTCCGATAACCGCGTGGCTAAGCTATATGCAGCTATTGTAGAGAATAGCCTTGAGAAAGCTGGTTTTCAAGTGGTACGCTTTGAGTTTCTTGAAGGCGAAGCCAGTAAGAATTTGACCACTGTTTCAAAAGTTTATGACTTTCTAGCTACCCAGGGCATGACGCGCAGTGATGGAATCGTCGCTCTTGGGGGCGGCGTTGTTGGTGATTTGGCTGGTTTTGCTGCCTCGACCTATATGCGGGGAATTTCCTTTGTTCAGATCCCGACTAGCTTGACCGCGCAGGTTGATTCCTCTATCGGTGGTAAGACTGGAGTCAACACAGCCTATGCCAAAAACATGGTAGGGACCTTTGCCCAACCGGATGGAGTGTTCATTGATCCTGAAGTGTTGAGCACTTTGGGACACCGTGAATTGATCGAGGGGATGGGTGAAGTCATCAAGTATGGTCTCATCCAAGATACGGAACTTTGGGAAGAATTGGAAGACATGGATGGTTCTATCGAGAGTATTCTAGAGCATGCAGAGAGCATTATTTCTCATTCTTGCCTGGTGAAGCGTGACCATGTGGTGGCAGACGAGCTGGACAATGGCATTCGCCTCTATCTCAATTTTGGTCATACCATTGGCCATGCCATTGAAGCAACAGCTGGTTATGGGCAGGTTATGCATGGAGAAGCCGTCAGTATGGGCATGGTGCAGCTCTCCCGAGTTGCAGAAGAAAAAGGCTTGATGCCAAAGGGAATCACTCAAAAAATCGAAGAAATGTGCCGAAAATTTGGCCTTCCGGTGGCCTATGAGCAATGGGATCAAGAAGCCCTTTATCAAGCTTTGACCCATGACAAAAAAGCCCGTGGGACCAGCTTGAAATTGGTGATTGTTCCAGAGTTGGGGAAAGCAGCGATTCATCAAATCCCTCTTCAAGAAATGAAGGACTTTTTAGAAAGAAAGGAATAATGTCGTATGAGATATTTAACAGCAGGAGAGTCCCATGGACCTCGACTAACCGCCATCATCGAGGGGGTTCCAGCAGGCCTTCCTTTATCTGAAGAGGATATTAATAAAGAGCTCAAACGTCGACAAGGTGGCTATGGTCGTGGTGCTCGGATGAAAATTGAGAGTGATCGTGTCGAGATCACATCAGGGGTCCGTCATGGCTTAACCATGGGAGGTCCGATTACTCTGAATGTGACCAATCTGGATCACCAAAAATGGCTGGAGATCATGAATGTAGCACCGGTCGAAGAGAAAAAGAAAAATCTGCGTAAGATCACCAAGCCACGTCCTGGTCATGCCGATCTAGTCGGAGGGATGAAATACCGTTTTGACGATCTTCGTAACTCGCTAGAGCGTTCTTCTGCACGTGAGACGACCATGCGTGTAACTGTTGGTGCAGTTGCTAAACGGATTTTAGAAGAAATTGGCGTTGAAGTGGCCAGTCACATTGTTAATTTTGGGGGAATCGAGATTGCAATTCCCGAGAATCTAACCGTTTCAGAAATCAAGGAAAAGGCAGCGAAGTCGGAAGTTTCGATCGTTGTGCCAGAACAAGAAGAAGCTGTTAAGGCCTACATTGACCAAGTAAAAAAAGATGGCGATACCATCGGGGGAATTGTGGAAACCTTGGTTGGTGGTGTGCCTGTTGGACTAGGATCCTATGTGCAATGGGACAAGAAATTGGATGCCAAAATCGCTCAAGGGGTGGTCTCTATCAATGCCTTTAAGGGTGTTGAGTTTGGTCTTGGGTTTGAGGCACGTCGCCTAAAAGGGAGTCAAGTCATGGATGAAATCATCTGGTCTCAGGACACCGGTTATACCCGTCGCACCAATAATCTTGGTGGTTTTGAAGGGGGCATGACCAATGGTGAGCCCATTCTGGTTCGTGGCGTCATGAAGCCTATTCCGACCCTCTACAAACCCTTGATGAGTGTGGATATTGAAACTCATGAGCCTTATAAGGCGACGGTTGAGCGCAGCGACCCAACGGCTCTACCAGCTGCAGGAGTGGTGATGGAAGCAGTGGTCGCAACGGTCCTTGCGACAGAAGTGCTTGAAAAATTCTCATCCGATAACTTGGAAGAATTGAAAGAAGCTGTTGCTAAGCACCGGGAATTCACGAAGAATTTTTAAGAGAAAGAGTTTTCCTTTGGAGAAGAAAGTTGTATATATTGCAGGCTTGGGCTTGATTGGTGCATCCCTCGCGCTAGGCATTAAGAGGGCCCATCCACATGTGACCGTTCTTGGTTACAATCGTAGTGAAGCCTCTCGAACCATCGCCCTTGAAAGGGGAATGGTGGATCAAGTGACGGATGATTTCGAAGCCTTTGCCCCTTTAGCGGATATTATTATTTTGGCGCTTCCGATTAAGCAAACCAAGTCTTACTTAGAAACCTTAGCTGGCCTGAATTTGAAAGACCAGGTACTGGTGACAGATGCAGGCTCTACCAAGGCAGAAATTGTCGCACAAGCTGAAAAATTGTTTACAGACAAGGATGTACGCTTTGTGGGAGGACACCCCATGGCTGGTAGTCATAAGACAGGTGCTGCAGCAGCAGATGCCACCTTATTTGAGAACGCTTATTATATTTTTACCACTTCCAGCTTGACGACAGGGGGTGCCATGGAAGAGTTGAAAGAGCTTCTGAGTGGATTGGGATCTCGATTTATTGAAATCGATGCCGAGGAACACGATCGGGTGACTTCCCAGATCAGCCATTTTCCTCATATTTTAGCCTCGACACTGGTCGAGCAGGCCGTAGCTTATGGGGAAGAGCATGAAATGACCCGTCGTTTTGCGGCTGGTGGCTTTCGGGATATGACACGGATTGCGGAAAGTGAGCCAGGCATGTGGACTTCTATTCTCTTATCCAACCCTCAAGCGATATTAGAGCGGATTGCAGATTTCAAAGAGCGTTTGGATCAAGTGGCTGAGACCATTCAAGCAGATAATGAAGAGGCTATTTGGACCTTTTTCCATGAAGGGCGGAAACACCGAAAAGAAATGCAGATCCATCAGCGTGCGGGACGTGATAGTGCCTATGATCTCTTTATCGATGTCCCCGATCAGGAAGGTGTGATCCTCGAAATCTTACAACTCTTACAAGGGATTTCCTTGGTTAATATTCACATCAATGAAGAAAATCGGGAGGATATCCACGGGATTTTGCAGCTGACCTTTAAAAATGCAGAGGATCAGGAGCGGGCTCAAACATTGATTAGCCAGGCGACGTCTTATACCGTCCTTGCTCGCTAGGTCTAAAGAAGGATTTGCGTCAAAAGGCCGCTTCATTTTAGGAATATTGAAGGAAAAGCAGTATAATAGAAGTATCTTATCAGTAAAGGAGCCTAGAAAATGGCAAATATTTATGATGTAGCAAACGAACTCTCTCGGACCCTGCGAGACCTTCCTGAATACAAGGCTGTCGTAGAAAGCAAGCAAGCGATCGAAGCAAATCCAGAAGCGAAAACGCTATTTGACGAATACGTCGCTTTCCAAAATCAACTGCAAGGCTTGATGCAATCCGGTCAACTTCCAACAGAAGCTGTGCAACAAGAAATGAAGGACTATATGGAAAAAATCCAAGCAAGTCCGATTGTGAATGAATTTTTCACTAAACAACAGCAATTGTCTATTTATCTTGCAGATCTTGAAAAGATTATCTTTGAGCCGATTCAAGATTTATACAAATAAGAACCACTACCAGAGTTGTCATTTCGACTCTGGTATTTTCGTTCGCCACTAGAAGAAAAGAGGCTCAAAAAAAGCTAGGAAACATTCGTTTTTTGTTCCAAATTTTTGATCAAAAATTGAATTCATGTCCTATTTATGATAGAATATGTGGAAAAGCACTCTGGAGATGGCAATGAAATTAAGAACCAATAGCAAGGGTCTAAAGGGAACCATTCGAGTCCCTGGTGACAAATCCATCAGTCACCGATCCATTATTTTTGGAAGTCTTGCAAAGGGCGAAACCAAGGTCTATGATATCTTGCGAGGCGAAGATGTGCTTTCTACCATCCAGGTGTTTCGAGACTTGGGAGTTTCTATCCAAGATGATGGGGATGTGATTCGGATTCAAGGAGTAGGCTTTCAAGGTCTTCAAGCTCCGACGGTTCCCCTTGATATGGGCAATTCAGGAACGTCTATTCGTTTGATCTCAGGTGTACTAGCAGGTCAGGATTTTGCAGTGACCATGGTTGGAGACGACAGCCTTTCCAAACGGCCCATGGATCGTGTCGCGATTCCACTGCGTCAGATGGGGGTAGAGATTGCTGGTCAGGGAGAGCGCGATTGCCCGCCTTTACATGAAAAAGGCACCCATCAGCTTCAACCCATTCATTACCGTTTGCCAGTGGCATCGGCTCAAGTCAAGTCAGCTCTCATTTTTGCTGCTCTACAGGCTGAGGGCGAATCGAGGATTATCGAGAAAGAAAAGACGCGTGACCATACGGAGGATATGATTCGCCAATTTGGCGGAGAAATCCAGGTAGACGGAAAAACCATCTGCATCCAAGGTGGACAAGAGTTCCAAGGTCAAGAAGTCATCGTTCCTGGAGATATTTCCAGTGCAGCCTTTTGGTTAGTGGCTGGCCTCATTCTGCCAGATAGTGTGATCAAGATTGAAAATGTTGGCATCAACCAAACGCGGACAGGGATTCTCGATGTGATACAAGAAATGGGGGGAGATCTCACCATTGAGGATCGCGATGAAAAAGCGGTCTCTGCAAGTCTCACTGTTAAGACTTCGTCCTTAAAAGGGATTCGGATTGATGGGGAGTTGATTCCACGCTTGATTGATGAATTGCCGATTATTGCTTTACTAGCGACACAGGCAAATGGTCAGACCGTGATTGCGGATGCTGAGGAGCTTCGTGTGAAAGAAACGGATCGCATCCAGGTCGTAGCAGATAGCCTCAATGCCATGGGAGCCACTGTCGTGCCAACGGAAGACGGCATGGTCATCACTGGACCGACACCTCTACATGGAGCTGATTTAGAGACCTTTGGAGACCACCGAATTGGGATGATGGCTGCCATTGCTGCCTTATTGGTGAGTGAAGGAAATGTGATGCTGGATCGGGCAGAGGCCATTAACACCAGTTACCCTAGTTTTTTTGAAGATTTGGAGACCTTACTGCATGGCTAAAATTTTACTTGGTTTTATGGGAACAGGTAAAACGACCGTTGGTCGCATTCTTGATCCAAAGTTCCATGATATGGATGAATTAATTGTTGAAGAGATCGGTATGTCAATCAATGACTATTTCGCAGTGGAAGGAGAAGCTGCCTTTCGTCGTCGCGAGGCTGAAATGCTGGAACGTTTATTGGAAAACGAGGCAGCCATTATTTCCCCTGGTGGCGGGATTGTCGTCAATCCTCATAACCGTGCCCTCTTGGAAAAAAATCCACACAACATTTATTTGCGCGTGGATTTTGAAACCTTGTACAGTCGCATTCAAAATGACAAAGTTATGCAACGCCCCCTCTTTTTAAACAATACCAAAGAAGAATTCAAGAAGATTTTTGATGGCCGTTTGCCTTTGTATGAAGCGATTGCTACCCATATTGTGGATGTTGAGGACAAAACACCTGACGAAATTGCGGAGATTATTCGATGCTTGTAGGCTATCTAGGTCCCAAGGGATCTTTTACCCACGATGTGGTGACTCATAGTTTTCCAACTTCTGAACGCATCGCCTATCGAACGATCACAGATGTTATTAAGGCCTATGAAAATCAAGAAATTGATTTTGCAGTCGTCCCCGTTGAAAACTCTATCGAAGGCAGTGTCCACGAGACCATCGATTACCTCTTTCACCAAGGGACCATCCAGGCCGTTGCAGAAGTGATCTATCCCATCAAGCAACAGCTCTTGGTGGCTAGAAAAGATCAGCCTATTCGAACGGTCTATTCGCATCCACAGGCCTTGGCCCAAGGGAAGGCTTTTCTAAGGGCCCATTATCCAGATGTGGCCATGGAAATGACGGCTTCAACAGCCTATGCAGCCCGCTATGTAGCAGAACATCCAGAATTGGAGATTGCAGCTATTGCCCCTCTGGCAGCAGCAAGTGAGTACGGTTTGGAAGTCCAGGCCAAAGACATCCAAGAAATCGAGGACAACTACACGCGTTTTTGGATTTTAGGGGCAAAAGAGCCCTTGATTTCAGAAACTTTGAATCTTTCGAGTCAAAAGATTAGCTTGGCTTTAACCTTGCCAAGTAATCTGGCAGGAGCCCTCTATAAGGGTTTGTCCACCTTTGCTTGGCGGGGAATCAATTTAACCAAGATTGAAAGTCGCCCCCTAAAAACAGCTTTAGGAGAATACTTTTTCATTATTGACCTCCTAAATGAAGCGCCTGATCTAGTGCAGTTTGCCTATCAAGAATTAGACAGTCTGGGTATTCAGACAAAAGTCTTGGGTCAGTATCAGGTCTATACCATAAAAGATAACGGAATGGAGAAAAGATGAGTAACGAATCCAACTTTCTATCTCACCATGAGCGAAAGCGATTAGAGTACTTATACTCAAATTTTCATTATTTGAATGAACGAGAACAACTAGAATACAATTATTTGCTCAAAAAAAGTCAAGGAGTTTATGAGGAAACAGAACCCCTTCAACAGCCTGAAGTAGCTGCTACTGAAGAAGTGCAAGGGGAGATTGCTGAACCGATTGGTGACCTTCCTGTTTACCAATCACGTAGCAAAAAAACAAAGAAAAAAGCAGTCGCTGCGACGAGCGATCTACCTAAGAAACCACGGAAAAAGATCCGCGTCAAACGGATTCTCAAGTGGCTTGCTCTCTTTTTCTTGCTCATTATCGGCGGCATGGTCTTCATGTTTGTGAAAGGCCTCAACAGTAAGCCGACAGGTCCAGATGCCAAACCGGCTGTCGTTGAGAAATTTAACGGCAAGAAGTCGCGAGATGGGGTCAATATCCTGATTTTGGGGACAGATGGTCGGATCGGTGAGAAGTCAGATGAGACACGGACAGACTCCATCATGGTGGTCAATGTCAATAACAAAGAAGGCAAGATCAAGATGGTCAGCTTCATGCGGGACACACTGGTCCATATCGATGGTGTCAGCCAGCAAAATATTCCTGAATATGATGGCTACTACGACCAGAAGCTCAATACTGCCTTCACCATCGGGGAGCAAAATAACAACCAAGGGGCTGAATTGGTGCGTCAGATGCTCAAAGATAACTTTGACATTGACATCCAATATTACGCCATGGTCGATTTCAAGACCTTTGCGACAGCGATCGATACCCTCTTCCCAAATGGGGTCGAGATGAATGCGCAATTTTCAACGGTTGATGGCGAAAAAGTCAGTGAAGTAGAAGTACCAGATGATTTAAACATGAAAGACGGTGTCGTTCCGCAACAAACCATCAAGGTTGGAAAACAACGGATGGATGGCCGGACTCTTCTCAATTACTCGCGTTTCCGTAAGGATGATGAAGGGGACTTTGGCCGAACCCGTCGCCAGCAAGAGGTCATGTCTGCTATCATGCATCAGATCAAGGATCCAACCAAACTCTTTACGGGATCAGAAGCCCTTGGGAAAGTCTTTGCTATGACGTCTACCAATGTACCTTTCTCCTTCCTATTGACCAATGGACTTAGCCTAGTTGGTAGTGCTGGAAAAGGAATTGAACGAGTGACCATTCCAGAAAATGGGGATTGGGTCGATGCCTACGATATGTACGGGGGCCAAGGCTTGCTCGTCGATTTCGATGCTTATAAAAAGAAATTGTACCAAATGGGACTGAGATGATATAATAAGGGGATAGGAGTTTTGGACTCCACCCCTTTTAATTTGTAGAAAGATAGAACACCATGTTAAAGAAAAATGAAATTGTAACCGTTGAGATTGTTGATTTGACCCACGAAGGAGCAGGAGTGGCTAAGGTCGATGGCCTGGTCTTTTTTGTGGAGAATGCCCTACCAGGAGAAGTGATCCGCATGCGCGTGCTTAAAGTCAACAAAAAGATCGGTTATGGAAAAGTAGAGGAGTACCTAGAAAAATCGCCTCACCGCAATGAAGAGCTTGATCTTGCCTATCTACGAAGCGGAATCGCCGACTTGGGCCACCTAGCTTATCCGGAGCAACTGAAATTCAAGGCCAAGCAGGTCAAGTATAGCCTCTACAAGATGGCGGGAATCACTGATATGGAAGTGCCCCTGACCTTGGGGATGGACCATCCTGTCCAATACCGCAACAAGGCCCAAGTCCCTGTTCGTCGGGTCAATGGTCAGGTCGAGACAGGCTTCTTTCGGAAGAACTCCCATGATTTGATGCCGATTGAAGATTTCTATATCCAAAATCCAGTCATTGACCAAGTGGTCTTGGCGCTTCGGGATTTGATTCGTCGTTTTGACCTCAAGCCTTATGACGAGAAGGAACAGTCTGGCTTGATTCGTAACCTTGTCGTTCGTCGAGGACATCATTCTGGAGAAATCATGGTCATTTTGGTCACCACTCGTCCCAAGATTTTCCGTGTTGACCAGTTGATCGAGCAGTTGATTAAGCAATTCCCAGCCATCAAATCCGTCATGCAAAATATCAATGACCAGAATACCAATGCCATTTTTGGAAAAGAATGGCGTACGCTTTATGGTCAAGACTATATTACGGATCAAATGTTGGGAAATGATTTCCAAATCTCTGGACCCGCCTTTTACCAGGTTAATACTGAAATGGCAGAGAAGCTCTACCAAACAGCCATTGACTTTGCGGAGTTAAGTGAAGATGATGTGGTGATTGATGCCTACTCCGGAATCGGTACCATTGGCCTATCAGTTGCCAAGCATGTCAAGGAAGTTTATGGAGTAGAAGTCATCCCCGAAGCAGTAGAAAATAGCCGGAAGAATGCTAGCTTAAATGGCATTACCAATGCCCACTATGTCTGTGATACAGCAGAAAATGCTATGAAGAATTGGCTCAAGGAAGGCATCCAACCAACTGCCATCCTGGTCGATCCACCACGCAAGGGCTTGACCGAAAGCTTTATCAAAGCAAGCGCCCAAACAGGAGCTGAACGCATCGCCTATATCTCCTGTAACGTCGCAACCATGGCACGTGATATCAAACTCTATCAAGAGTTGGGCTTTGAATTGAAGAAAATCCAGCCGGTGGATCTTTTTCCGCAGACGCATCACGTGGAGTGTGTTGCTCTGCTCGTAAAAGCTTAGAAACCTTTGAACGAAAGGGATAATGAAAGCCTTGATTGCAAGGCTTTTTGCTTTATGGTGGGTAAGTATCAGAGTGAGAAAATTTTTGGAATGAGTAGAAGTGATAGCTAGAAATTATCAGTTTCTATTTCCATTTACCCTGTGGGTACGTGTTTGTTTCCATTGACAAGGAGTTTGTGGGAATAGAAATGTACCCACCTTGTTTGAATCAAGTGAAGTGTAGTTGAAGGAAATCTGTTGAAAGCAATACTTCATTTTACCGAATAAGTAATAATTTAGGCAACTTCAAATCGATTAAAAAAAACTATTTTAAAGGTTAAGAGTAGACAAAAATTGTCCACTCTTTTTTGCAAACTCAATTTATCAATAAATGAAATGAGGGAATGTAAAATGAAATATTTTGAGGTTGAGTTAGAAAATCCTGATGAATTTTTAAAACTACAAACAGAAGATTTTGTGAAAGCTAATCGCTTGCTACTAAGGAAGATAATCCAGAGCGTTACAGTCTATGAAGAAAACTTCGTCATATCCTTTAAATCTGGCATCGAATTGGAAGTATGAGTCTCATTCCATAACTTTTATATTGAACATATCATCTTGTTGTGTTATACTATAAATTGATATAAACAAAGATGTAGGAGGAACCGAAACTATGACAGCCTCAATGCGTTTAAGATAAGCTGGCAATAAAAAAAGCAGAATCTATACCCGATGATAGGCTTTTTTGTTGTGCTTATTTATACGATATTGAGCATTCATTAGTTACGGTGAGGATATTGGTTATTTAACTATACCTTTATTTAACTATGTCTTTAATATGAATGTTTCCAAATTGTATGTATGCAGACCAAAAGCCACATTGTGGGGTTTGGCCTGCATTTTTTATTGCCTAGAATGCTATTCAAAATAGAAATTCAAGCAAAATAATATGCAGGAGATAATATAAATGGAAAAATACAACAATTGGAAACGAAAATTTTATGCAATATGGGCAGGGCAAGCAGTATCATTAATCACTAGTGCCATCCTGCAAATGGCGATTATTTTTTACCTTACAGAAAAAACAGGATCTGCGATGGTCTTGTCTATGGCTTCATTAGTAGGTTTTTTACCCTATGCGATTTTGGGACCTGCCATTGGTGTGCTAGTGGATCGTCATGATAGGAAGAAGATAATGATTGGTGCCGATTTAATTATCGCAGCAGCTGGTGCAGTGCTTGCTATTGTTGCATTCTGTATGGAGCTACCTGTCTGGATGATTATGATAGTATTGTTTATCCGTAGCATTGGAACAGCTTTTCATACCCCAGCACTCAATGCGGTTACACCACTTTTAGTACCAGAAGAACAGCTAACGAAATGCGCAGGCTATAGTCAGTCTTTGCAGTCTATAAGCTATATTGTTAGTCCGGCAGTTGCAGCACTCTTATACTCCGTTTGGGATTTAAATGCTATTATTGCCATCGACGTATTGGGTGCTGTGATTGCATCTATTACGGTAGCAATTGTACGTATACCTAAGCTGGGTAATCAAGTGCAAAGTTTAGAACCAAATTTCATAAGGGAGATGAAAGAAGGAGTTGTGGTTCTGAGACAAAACAAAGGATTGTTTGCCTTATTACTCTTAGGAACACTATATACTTTTGTTTATATGCCAATCAATGCACTATTTCCTTTAATAAGCATGGAACACTTTAATGGAACGCCTGTGCATATTTCTATTACGGAAATTTCCTTTGCATTTGGGATGCTAGCAGGAGGCTTATTATTAGGAAGATTAGGGGGCTTCGAAAAGCATGTATTACTAATAACAAGTTCATTTTTTATAATGGGGACCAGTTTAGCCGTTTCGGGAATACTTCCTCCAAATGGATTTGTAATATTCGTAGTTTGCTGTGCAATAATGGGGCTTTCGGTGCCATTTTATAGCGGTGTGCAAACAGCTCTTTTTCAGGAGAAAATTAAGCCTGAATATTTAGGACGTGTATTTTCTTTGATCGGAAGTATCATGTCACTTGCTATGCCAATTGGGTTAATTCTTTCTGGATTCTTTGCTGATAAAATCGGTGTAAATCATTGGTTTTTACTATCAGGTATTTTAATTATTGGCATTGCTATAGTTTGCCAAATGATAACTGAGGTTAGAAAATTAGATTTAAAATAAACAATATTGGAGGAATATTTATGTATCTTATTTTCATGTAACTCTTCCTGCTAAAATCGCAGGGTTTTCCCTGCATACAAGCAAATGAAAGCATGCGATTATAGACAGGAGGAAATGTTATGGAATTAATATTAAAAGCAAAAGACATTCGTGTGGAATTCAAAGGACGCGATGTTTTAGATATAAATGAATTAGAAGTATATGATTATGACCGTATTGGTTTAGTAGGAGCAAATGGTGCTGGAAAAAGCACTTTACTCAGGGTACTTTTAGGAGAATTAACTCCCCCAGGATGTAAAATGAATCGTCTGGGTGAACTTGCCTATATTCCCCAGTTGGACGAAGTAACTCTGCAGGAGGAAAAAGATTTTGCACTTGTAGGCAAGCTAGGTGTTGAGCAATTAAATATACAGACTATGAGCGGTGGTGAAGAAACAAGGCTTAAAATAGCACAGGCCTTATCGGCACAGGTTCATGGTATTTTAGCGGATGAACCTACGAGCCATTTAGACCGTGAAGGAATTGATTTTCTAATAGGACAGCTAAAATATTTTACAGGTGCACTGTTAGTTATTAGCCATGACCGCTATTTTCTTGATGAAATAGTAGATAAAATATGGGAACTGAAAGATGGCAAAATCACTGAGTATTGGGGAAACTATTCTGATTATCTTCGTCAGAAAGAGGAAGAACGTAAGAGCCAAGCTGCAGAATACGAACAATTTATTGCGGAACGTGCCCGATTGGAAAGGGCTGCGGAGGAAAAGCGAAAACAGGCTCGTAAAATAGAACAGAAGGCAAAAGGTTCTTCAAAGAAAAAAAGTACTGAAGACGGAGGGCGTTTAGCTCATCAAAAATCAATAGGAAGTAAGGAAAAAAAGATGTATAATGCTGCTAAAACCCTAGAGCACAGGATTGCGGCCTTAGGAAAAGTAGAAGCTCCGGAAGGCATTCGCAGAATTCGTTTCAGGCAAAGTAAAGCATTGGAGCTCCATAATCCATACCCTATAGTCGGTGCAGAAATTAATAAAGTATTTGGGGATAAGGCTCTGTTTGAAAATGCATCTTTTCAAATTCCGTTAGGAGCAAAAGTGGCGTTAACTGGTGGTAATGGAATCGGAAAAACAACTTTAATCCAAATGATCTTAAACCATGAAGAAGGAATTTCTATTTCGCCTAAGGCAAAAATAGGTTACTTTGCACAGAATGGTTACAAGTACAACAGTAATCAGAATGTTATGGAGTTTATGCAGAAGGATTGTGACTACAATATATCAGAAATTCGTTCAGTGCTAGCATCTATGGGGTTCAAACAGAACGATATTGGAAAAAGTTTATCTGTTTTAAGCGGTGGAGAAATTATAAAATTGTTGCTTGCTAAAATGCTCATGGGTAGATATAACATCCTAATAATGGATGAACCCAGTAACTTCCTTGACATACCAAGTTTAGAGGCTTTGGAAATACTAATGAAGGAGTACACCGGAACTATCGTGTTTATCACCCACGATAAACGATTACTCGAAAATGTAGCAGATGTAGTTTATGAAATTAGAGATAAGAAAATAAATCTGAAACATTAAATTTAAGGTAGTCGCTGGTCAGTATAGTCTGTTCTGGTTGGCGACTCCATTGTTAAAGAGTATAAAGACTTTAGATTTTATGAATATTAAAAATAGGAACAGTCAATTGAACTGCTCCTATTTTTCTGCTAAATATATTGTAGTTTTCTTATATGTATAATGATAGATTAGCGGATTCTCATCTACGGTACTTACTTCAAATATGAAGAAGTGATCGCGGTTATCTCTGGACTTTTCCTTATTGAGGACAAAGTAATTCTTACGTGAAGTCGCCATTGTTTTTAGGATATCATCAGTTAGGAAGGTCAATGGAATATTCATGTTAGAGTAGCGGTAGAAGTCACGTTCAAAATCTTGGTAGCTCTCGCTATAATAGTCCATTTGTAGGTGATTACGCTGAAACTCAAGCTGATTCATAGAGCACCTCCTCGACAAGTTCAATACTAATAATGTCTTTTAATTTCAAATTGATGTGACCTGTTGTAGTTTTTATCAAAATGAAATCTTTGGTCAGACTTGGTATTGTTCCAGTGTAGGAAACACGCTTGTTTTTTTCAATCACTTGAATGCGTGTGCGTAGCTGCCCGGCGTATACTTGACTGAGGAGTAATAATTTCTTCTCTAGTGATAAGTCAGACATGTACGTTACTTTGTTTGTATCATCAGAGAGTGCTGATGCATGTTCAGATAGGAAAAAGCCCATCCATTTTTGCATCTTTGTATCCTGGTACTCTCTTGCTGATTGAAATGGTAAATATGAACGGTCAATCATATCAAATCCTTTCTATGCAGAGGCAAGGGTATTTTTATCAAATTGAATCGTAAAACCTTGAATTCCCCCACCTGTGTAACATTCTTTAAAGCGATTGATTACCTCAGTATAGATTATCACAGATGAGCTTGTTGGCTTAATGCTAAATGTAAATTCCAATGGTAATCGGTTTTCAGATTTAGCATGTACTAGTCGTATCGATATTTCAGTTGTTTTGAGTTTTCTCTGACGAAGTTTTGAAGTTGCTGTTTCAACGATTCCATGTAAAAATCTTTCAAGCATTTCAATATCATTACATCCTTTGCTACGGATTTCTGAAAATTGTACTGTATTTTTTTCTTGTTTCATTTTAATCCCTCCAATCCACCCGCGGAATGACCACCGATAAGTTTACTGCGTTCAATATTTCTGGAACCTTCAGTTAGGACGGTTCCTTTTTGTATGGCTAAAAAACCAAACTGTTCTCTGACAACATCAATAGCTGTCTGAAGTCTATTATCTTTTTCAATTTGTTCTACATCATCAAAGAGTGATAGTAGAGTATAGCTTTCATCTACGAAGCCACTATAAGATACACCAATTTGTCTCACTGCACCAGAGGTGTATTTTTTCGGAATAATACAAGTACATGACTCACCATTGTTTTGGGGAGATTTGCGGGTTCAATTTTATTCTGAGCATTTATAGATTTTTTCATCTCAGTCCTAGAATAGCCAATATGAATAGAAACGACAGTAGTCAATACTAGGGCTACTGTTCCGTTCCACAGTATCATTTAAAAATCATTTTCACACCCTTTCGTCTATTAGTATAGAAGAAAGCTCTCAGCACAAGTTGAGGCAGTATCACTGCTCTTCCAATCTGAGACAGCGATAAATAGAAGGGGATGGTATTGGTGTCAATCAATGAGTAACAAAGTAACAGCATGATTTGAAACATTTGCCTGTAATTTGCGGAGGAACATCAATATGGATGGAATAACAAAAGATTCTATAAAAACGGCTAAACTAATGAAACAATTATGGCCCCAATTAACCGATAAAGAAGCTATTGATGAAGTAAAAAGATATACGAATGGCAAAAATACTGCAATCTTTACTGAAGTTGAAGGTGACACAATTGTAGGTCTAGCACTATGTTCACTCAGATTTGATTATGTTGAAGGTTGTAAATATAGTCCTGTTGGATTCTTAGAAGGGATTATTGTCGACGAGGAATATCGTTTAAAGGATATTGCTAAAAATCTCTGTACAAAATGTGAGGAATGGGCGAAAAATAAAGGATGTAAGGAATTTGCAAGTGACTGTACTTTAACGAATACGGATTCTATAAGATTTCATCTCAATATTGGATTTCAGGAGGCAAATAGAATTATTCATTTTAAGAAGAAATTATAATTTCAGTACGTGGTCAAAATTTATGTATCTTTAGGAAGTGTGAAAGATTGGACGAACAAATTTTTTTGATGGGTGGAAATCCGCCGATAAAGAACCATACGATTGTTCATAAAATTGTGTCATCAAGGAAGATTGGAAGACTTGTTATTTTTACAGTTTATCGAGAAAATTGGGAACCGTATATGAATAAGTACACGGAAGTTTTCCAAAGTCAACTTCCTAATCTAAACACTGATTACTTACTTTTGGACTCTGAGCAGGTTGATTTTGATAGCTATTTAGATGCTGATCTAATTATCATCGATGGTGGAAATACAGAAAAGTATCTAGCTACTTATGTCAATCAAGAGTTCAAAAATTATATCAAGCATATGCTGAATAAAGGGGCAAAAGTTATGGGATTTTCTGCAGGAGCCCTATTATTAGGAGAAAAGGTCTATATCTCACCTAATGATAATTCAGATCATCAGATAAAGATAAAAAATGGATTAGGACTCTTTAGTCAGTTTTTAATTAGTGTCCATTATGATTCCTGGAATGATAAAGCTAATAAGGATAGAGCTGAAGAACTCGTTAATGTTCCCATAATTCCACTAAATGATCATTCCTGTCTTGTATTAGATAAACTTGGAAACATTATTGAGAAAATTGACTAGTTTTAATCATGCGAATCTGAATCTACGAAACTAAAGTATTGACGAAATGAATAATGAAAAGCCTTGATTATAGGGCTTTTTTTTGCATTTTTGTGATAGAATATAGGTAGTTATAATCGAGAGCAACTAAGAAGCAGTAACAAATATTACATATAAAATAATAAAAATAAGGGCAATAAAATGACAGAAATTGACAAAAAGAATTTAAAAAAATATCTTTATTGTACATTTGGAATTACTTATATATCTTGGGGGATTCTTGCCATCTTTACTCAATCTCATATTTTGGGATTAGAAACAATCATAGGAAGAATATTACATATAGTAGGTGCACTTGGACCAGCTATTGCAAGTGGCTTTTATTTGAAAAGGAATAATATAAAATTTAAACATTTTTTATTTAGTAAGAAAGAAAATAGTAGTATTTATTTCATTATTCATTTGTTAGCAATTTTGATACTATTTTCTGTATCTTCCTTAGAATTTAATGGAGTATCCATTTATCTAATGCCACTATTCTTTATTCAATTAATTTTTTTTGGTGGTGGACATGAAGAATTAGGATGGAGAGGAATATTACAGCCGTTACTTGATAAAAAATATACATATTGGCAATCTAATTTGATTGTAGGATCAATTTGGGAAATATGGCATCTGCCTTTATGGTTTATAGTTGGAGAAAGTCATCAAGGATTTCCTTTTATTTTATTTTTTATATATACATTATTTTTAAGTTTTGCTTTAGGACTTCTTTACCGTCAAACCCAATCAGTGGGTTACTGTATATTATTTCATGCGTTCGCAAATTTGTTAAATCTCTATTTTGTGTTAAAAATTAATCTTATTTTTATTATCATTTTTATTGCTTATTTAATTTATACTATATTGGCGAGTAATAGAATTAGCAAGGAAAAGAATTTGTATCCAAAATAACAGGATATACTCTAGAAAATGAAGATGATTTTGTTCAAGGGAATAAAGTAGAAATAACGAACATTTAGATGAAAGGTTTAGAGTAAACATGAGTCTCTTATTTGAAGAATTTAAAACCATTTGTTTCCATTTAAATCGAGTCGGAATTACACCGACACTGATGGGGTCTTTGGGATTGGAGTTTAGAACGAAAGAAAATTGGGGACCGTCTGACATTGACATTCATGTGCCTGGTGACCCTAGAGGTTGGGAAGCACCTGATTATCTCAGAATTTATGACTGGGACAAGATAATGAAAGTGATGAAAGACTTAGGCTACGTCTTAATAGATATTCATGAGCATGAATTCCAAAAGGATCGAGTGAGTGTTGAATTTGGAAGTATCGATTCCTTACCTGATTTTGCAGGAGTTTCGGAATCGGATATAGAGCTTATTCACATTGAAGACATCACTTTTCGTCTTCCAAGTATGGAGCAGTATCTAAGTATTTACAAAGCTTCTTCTCAAGACTCCTATCGAAATGATCACAATAACAATAAGGATTTTAAAAAGATCGAGTGGCTGGAAAGACATTTGTAAATTATCATATGAAAAGTAGTAAGTTGTAAGACTGGCTGCTATGTTATTTTTATTATCATTTTATTGCTTATTTAATTTATACTATATTGGTTAGTAATAGAATTAGTAAAGAAAAGGATTTTAAAATTTAGATCAGGATACCCATTATTAAAGGTAACATTCTATCTAGATAATCGATGTTAGAGATTGTCTGTTTAAAGTGGTATCACAGCTTGTTCAAACAGATTAAACAAAGATGTAGCTAGGAATGTCTTACAGTAAGGAGTTTAAATATGAAATTCCATGAATTTGGTGATAAGAATTTGCCTTCTATCTTGCTTTTACATGGCGGTGGCAGTTCTTGGTGGAATTATCTTTGTCAAGCACGAATCTTGTCAGAAGAATACCGTGTCATTCTACCCACCTTGAATGGCCACGGCGAAGAATATCAACTTGATTATATTTCTACTGAAGATTCTGCTTTGGAGATTCTAGACTATATCAAAGCAAACTGTGGTGGGAAATTGTTTGCGATTGGTGGCGTTTCACTTGGTGGTCAAATTGCTATGGAGCTTTTGTCCTTAGATAGCAATATAGCTGAGAAGGCCATCATAGACGGAAGCCTCTGTATTCCTCAACCAGGGTTAGCTAAAATCAGCATCTTTCTAGTATCCCTATTTGGTAAACTGATGTTCAGTAAATTCTCTTGCAAACTCCAATTAAGCATGATGGACAGACTCTATCCTAAACTGGCTTATCCAGAGGAAATAAAAGCTTATTATTTGGAGGATCTGCCAAGGACGCCTATCAAAACATTAGTGACTATTTACAAAACCTATATGGAGCGTTACAAGCTGAAGGACACGATTTCTGCTAGTAAGGCGCAGGTTCTGTATATCTACGGTGAAAAAGAATTGAACTGTGTGAAAGCATCGGCAAAATTATTTCAACAAATACATCAAAACACGATCCTGTATGAAGCAAAGGGGTATAACCATGGCTATCTATCAGCTTACCTGCCTCAAGAGTGGATTGATTTGGTGGTACCATTTTTGGAGAATAACGATTGATTATACTTTATTAATTTAGAAAGCAGAGTTTCATGGAAGTCAAAAAATATAGTCCGCTCAATTCATTAAAAAAGATAGCAGATAACCTCTGGATTGTAGATGGGGAAGAAGTACTGATGAATTTCAAACTCTTCAAAGTGCCTTTTTCAACTAGAATGACAGTTATCCGTCTGCAGAATGGTGGTCTTTGGGTGCATTCGCCGATTAAGCCTAGTGATAATTTACTTTTTGAAATCAAGCAATTAGGTGAGGTAAAACACCTTATTGCACCCAATGTCTTACATTATAGTTATATAAATGAGTGGCACGAACTATTTCCGGAAGCAGAAGTATGGCTAGCTAGTGGTGTTCAAAAGCGTGCCAGAAAATCGGGAATGAATTTATATTATGGTCATGAACTAGAGAAAGCCAATTGGAACGAGGAAATTTGTTTTACAACATTTGAGGGAAGTTTTTACGTGAAAGAGGTTGTTTTTTTCCATACTGAAAGTTCAACTCTAATTTTAACGGATCTTATTGAAAACATAGAAACAGAAAATTTATCGATTTTTGAAAAGCTACTGTTAAAAATAGGTGATAATCACTATCCAAATGGTAAAACACCAAGAGATTTAAGAATGACCTTTTTATTTGGTAAAAAACAAGCATTGAAGAGTTATCATAAAATAAAGAAATGGGAACCTAAGAATATTATTATTTCTCATGGACCGTGTATCATTGGACAAACAAAAGAGATGTTAAACCAAGCGTTCTTTTGGCTAGAGAAATAGGAATTTACTATAAAGAAATTAATAAAATATATCTAATATAATTGACTAAAATTACTTGGAGTTGTTAAATTAAGATGTGGAATCTACTTAAATTGTTGATTCTAAGAGGTATCAGTTGACACGAGAGAAAGAATATAGATTAACTAACGGTATCTCTTAATTAGATTTAGTGAAAGAAGAATCCATTTTTCACTTGAATCCCTTCTCTTTCGTATGGTAGAATGTATATACAAATTGTATGTACAAAGGAGAGGTAGAAATGGCAAACACGAAAGCAGTGAATTTTCGAGCAGATGAGATGTTTTACCAGAAAACAAAAGAGGTACTTGCTGATGAAAAAATTTCTGTGTCAGATGTCCTAAATGCAGCACTTCGAAAAATTGCTAACGGGACTGTGGATCCAAGAGAATTTGTTTCAAGTGATTTGCAGAACACGCAGTATCAAGTGGCCTTTGAGGATTTGAAGAAGGAGATTTTAGTTGGGCACCAGGAAATTGCTCAAGGGAAAGTCACTTCTGTAGCCGATGTGAGAAAGGAATTTGGTCTTGACTAAGTTGAAACGCTATCAGGTCTTTCTTGCAGATCAGGCTAAGCAGGACTTGCGTGGCATTCACGACTATATTCTTGTGAATTTTTATAGCCAGCAAGCTGCAGATGGCAAAGTTGATTTGCTATTAAGTGCTCTTGAGACCCTAGAACTGTTTCCAGAAGCCTGTCCTCTGGTATCAAGCCGGGGCTATGGTGAGATGACGAATGATGGGAAACCCTATCGTTATATACCAATAGAGAACTATCTCGCATTTTATTATATGGAGAAGCATACAGTGTATGTTGCTCGTATCCTCAGTGCAAAGCAGGATTTGGTCAAGATTTTTTATAAGTAGGATGAGGACCCCATGTTAAAATCGAATAAGCTGATTATTTTTTTAGTTTCCCTACCTTTTCTGATGGTCATTATTTTCTATTCTCTTAGTGAGCATCCTGGATATAGTGATGATGGGAATTTTGTCAGAAATCATGAGGCTGCTATTAAGAGTGAAATCATCGCACACTTAGCTCAGGAAAGGCAAGACATAAAATCTGTGACGCTCTTACCAAATACTGCTAGAGGAGAGTATGATAATGGTGGTGATGTGAGCGGACATTACCATATCTATTTTACAGCCTACGTCAACAATAACCGCGAGCGAACGATAAGCGTAGAACTATTCTTCCCAGATGCCAGCATTCCCCCATTTACCTTGTTTCCTCCCAACCCTTATAAAGACAAAGGCAAAAAGATGTCCAATTGGTTGATTGGGAATATTGAAGTATCGGAAGAAAGCTCTAAATAGAAATAAGAACAATTCATGATGAATAGAATAGTAGACGATCAGATCACTCTTATTCCTTATTATAGGAATGATGAGATCTCCCTTCTTTGGTATCAAGATAGTGAGGTTTGCAAACAGGTGGATAATACTGATCAGATTTACGATCTAACAAAACTTCATAAAATGTATGATTACCTAACTTCACACGGATCTTGCTATTATATCCAATATGAGGGTGTGTTAGTTGGAGATGTGACACTTCAAGATAACTCAGAACTTTCTATAGTGATCAGCAAAGAGTATCAAAATTTACAGATCGGAAGACGATGTATTTCTAAAATGATACAGCTGGCCAAAGAAAAAGAGATGGTTAAGGTAACTGCTCAAATTTATCCTTTTAATACCCAAAGTCAAAGAATGTTTTTGGCTTTGGGATTTCAGAAAGTAGATGAAAAGTTGTATGAATATACGTTGATATAGAACAGTTGTATATCTCCATATATATTAAGACTGTAATCTACTGTTTATAAAACAATGTTCATGAAAAATAGAGTTAAAGGGTACCTACTGATACATGGACAAGAGGTTTTTTCAGAAATCTAAAAATGAAGAGAACACCAACAGATGATTTTTTGTTGGTGTTCTCTTCATTTGATTTTACGATCTATCTCGCTTTTGCTTTAAAGTAAAAGCTGGCATGGAATTATTCAGGCATCTAGTTAGATTTTTGTTTATTCAACAGGAGGATAGATGATATTATTGCAATGCAAGATACAAGAATCAGATACCAAAGATTTTCAAGACCAAAACCATGATCTAGCATCAAGCGGTATCCCCAAGAAGCGGGGAAAAGACGCCCGATTGCTTGAAGAAAATCAGGCAGTAAGGTGATGGGAAACATGATTCCTGAGAGCATAATTGAGGGTAAAAATACAAGTTGCGCTATCATGGTCAGCTTTGCTTGATTTTTTACAGTAAGGCCCAGTATACTTCCGATACTCAACGATACAAAAATGTAGATGGCAAGCGCGAGAAAGAATAAGGGAAATTGACTTGGTAGACTTGCTTTAAATAAAATTGGAGCAAGTAGTAGGATCACTATGCAAGTCATTATCAAATGAACAAAGGCAGAGAGAACTATGGTCACCAATCCTAAATGAATAGGCACACCATTTGCTTTATAAATCTTTTTTATGTCGCTTCCGTATGTTTCAATCAAGGAAGGCGGTAAACCGAGAAAGGCTCCCATTGAAACACTCATGACAATCATTGACTGTATGAGTGTACTACCCATTTCAGGCATAACGGAAGTAAAAATACCACCCATGAGAAGAAAGAAAATAATCGGTACAATATAGTAAGTAACCAAGAGAGACTTACTTCGTATGTCCAATTTCCACTGTAATGTTAGGCTATATAAAAAACCATTCATTCCAAACCCCTCCTTGCCATTTCAATGAAATGCTGCTCCAGTGTGCCACGATCAACCTTGATATCCAATATCTGGATATTTTTCTGTTTGCATTCTTCCAATAATGAAATTAAGCTATCCTCGATCGTATCTGTTTCAAAAGATTCCTCTCCGTCCCGGGTCTTTAAATGGATGAAATATTTTCTTCCCAACCTGTCTGTCAGTTCTGAAGGAGTACCACAAAAGACAATCTTTCCACTATTCAAAATAGCAATGCGGTCACATAGGGTTTCAACTTCGGCCATATCGTGGCTTGCCAAAACAATTGTCTTGCCCTGTGATTTGAGCTTTCGGATTTCTTCATGGAGGGATAGTCTTCCTTCAACATCAAGTCCCGCTGTCGGTTCATCGAGAAAAATAATATCCGGATTACTGATAAGTGCAAGAGCAAGATGTAATCTTCTTTTTTGACCGGTGGATAATTCTATGTATTGCGACTCCTTCATTTCTTTTATGCCAAGGGCCTTTAGCATAGCATCATTAATGTATGTATGATTCCATTTTGCAAAGAGCTTTATAGCTTCCATCGGTTTGATGTGGATGGGTAGAGAGGAGGACTGTAGTTGAATTCCGGTTTTCCCGTTTACAATTATAGTGCCTTCGTCATATTTTCTCAGGCTTTCGATACATTCAAGCGTGGTTGTTTTACCAGCTCCGTTCACTCCGAGCAGAGCAAAGATTTCTCCTTGTTTGATTTGAAAATCGAGACCTCTAAGAACCATATTGCTACCATAACTTTTCTTTAATCCAGAAACCTCTATTGCGTCTTTCATGGTTCTACCTCCTCAAAGGGATTTGTTCCAAGCCTTGAAAAATAGACTTGTAGGGCGGGTCCTATATAATCATTGACGATTTTTTGCTTTTCTTCCCAAGCATTTGAGGCTGTGTCGATAGTACCAACTTCCATCAACTTCGGAAGCATGCTCATATCACCATTTGTAAACTCCATAATCAAGCTCCAGTATTCTTGCACAACCTGTTGGCTTTGTTCGCTTTCAGCTGGTACGTTTTCTTTCTGAAGCTCCACGATTTGATCACTTAGGCGGTTCAACCTATCCATAAAATCTTGCCCGCTTTTCTTGTCAAATCGACTGCGTATCTGGTCGAGCGTATCATCATCAAAGCGCTTAATGAGAGAGTAGGAGTCATTCTTCATCTGTAGATTGACAATAATGTCTGCATACTTCTTAAAATTGACCGTCTGTATTTGTAAAACTTCTACCTTTAGCTGCTCTATTGCGACCAAAGAATCCTTAAGTTGTTCTATATTTTTACGAAGAACATCTGCCTGCTCTGTAAGAGCATTGGCAACATCATCAGGTGTTTTCAAAGAGATCAAACGCCCCTTTATATCCTTGAGAGAAAAACCTAATGATTTTAAAGACAATATCTGATGGAGTAGCACTATATCTTTATCGGTATAAAGCCTGCGACCTCCCTCACTTTCTGCCGATGGGGAAAGTAGCCCCTCTTTATCGTAATATTGTAGAGTACGGATGGTAACGCCCATTTTCTTAGCAAGCTCCCCAACTGTCATAAATCCTTCCGGAATTGCTCTATATTTAGCCATAATTATTTCCCTCCTCATACCTATTATACATCGTTACGTAACGTCATGAACAAGATTATTTTTAAAAAATTTCCTTTACAAAAACTTTTTCATTTTCGAGAAAAGAAAGAGAGGTCATAGATAAAAGAAGAATGTGAAAAACTGCGTCTTAGGGTTAAAAAACAATTATGAATGAGAGAATCCCAAAACAAATGCTTCTTGAGGATGATGACAAGAAACATATGTTTAATATTAAGGAGTATATAATGCAGAGAAATTGGACGATTGTGATGACAAGATTAGATTATTTGATATTATAGCTACAAAGAAGTGTATATAGGTAATATAAAAAACCAGGTGAATTAATAGTTGATGGAGACAATAAAGAAGAATGAATGCAAGGAATATGTTCATGATAGTATTCTGATACTGGAGTTATTGTCAGAAAATCTATGATGTGTAACTATCTTGAGTATTTTAACGGTAAGTTGATAGGTGACATTTATAAATAATTAACTGTTTTATAAGAGAACACCGACATCGGAGAAATCGCTTCCAGATTACGAATTGTTTTATCTGTATGAAAGTTTAAAGACCATGATACATGTATTTAATTGCTTCAATGATAGGGATATCATTCAAGAACTTATAATTGGTATATATGCTGAATTTCGGAAAAGAAACCTAGGAAAGCCTGATTAGAAACTCTGTCCTCATTATATAGAGATAAATAGAGCTATAAGAAAAAAAGAAATTGTTTCATAGAATTATTCTATATCCAATCCTTTTTGATTTATATTATAAATATTTATTAGTACTACATGTAATTTGTTTAAATTTGATCTTACGGGTAGGTAAGTAAAATACGGTTAAAATACTTGAAATAAATGAATTTCAATATTCATTTGAATAGGATGTACAGAGTCATTTCGCTTTGTGCAGAAACTGGATTTGATCATCTTTATGTGTTATAATTTTCAGTAGAATTTGTAAATTATCTTTTAAAAAACTCAAAAGGTCAATAATACTATGGCAATTAAATTTATTTCGGTAAAATGTCCGGGTTGTGGAGCATCATTAGATGTTGAGGAGGGAAGAACACAGTTATTCTGTTCCTACTGTGGTAATAAGGTGACTATCCAAAATGATAACGAGTATATTTATCGTTACATTGATGAAGCAAGTATTAAGGAAACAGAGATTAGGTCAATGTTACGAATTAAAGAACTCGAACTGGAAGAAAAGGAAAAAGAAATAAGCCGTAAGGGAAGATACTTTGCCTTTGGGCTTGCTGGTGGACTGCTAGTGATTGGCGTGGTGTCAGAGTTTTTTGATAATGAGAGTCTTTTTGGAATGTTTGTAATTGTTGTCGCTATGTGGATAGCTTTATTTGCAGCAATGTCAGGTGATAGTAAAAATAATTAAACGAAAATAAAAATGGTCAATCTTAATGTGCTCACTTCTTTGAAAATATGAAGTATTATCAAGGAAAAACTTCAATACTATTGAACTGCCGTGGTTGTGAATATTACGGCAGTAATATCATCGGATTTAATTCTGCTTTCCACAAAAAAAGTTAGGTTGAAACTGCTTCAATTAATGCTTATAGTGATTTTGATGAAGATGATACTTTTTTAATTTTTTTCATGTTTCTATTATGTGTCATTTTTTTAGAAAAAGTGGGAGGATTATGAAGTGTTGAAACTGTGGAATCGACCTTGCAAAGGGTGTTATATTTTGCAGAGAATGCGGAGCAAAAGTTACAATGGATAAAAGATACTGCCGTGAATGTGGTTCAGCGTTGACAGAAGGAGTAAAATTTTCTTCTTACTGCGGTTCGAGCGTTAAATTTCAAATTCTAAACAAAGAAGAAAAGTCTGGAAAGGCAAGTGACTATAAGCCACTCACCCTCATTACTGGTTAGACTACAGAGTGACTCCGGTTTATGCGGGGGATGAATTGATTCCTCGGCAGGTGACCTTGCAATATGTGGGAATTGATCGAGATGGCAACCTTCTACCAATCAATTTAAGCAGCCCCAAAGAGTCAGTAGATGCTTATGGGATCACCACCGTTACCTTGGATAATTATTCCAAGAATGCGACCATTGACTATCTGAAGGGAACCGCTAAGCCGTCCTTGGTGCCAACGGAACCAAGTAGCCAATCTCAACCTTCAAGTGCCCCTGTCGAGACCCAACCAAGTCAAGCTCCTCAACCGAGTCAAGCAGTAGAACCAGCTCAGCCAGTTCAACCTGTGGAGCCTACAGAACCAACTCCTCAACTAGCTCCAGTTGTTTATGTAGCCAGAAATGGGAGTGCGGATGTTTACTGGTATTCTAAAGATAGCATGCCACGAAATACCAACTTTGCGAAAGTAGTTGAAATGTCAGAAGAACAAGCACTAAGCCTTGGAAAGCGACATACAAGTAAGGAATAAGGATCAGTTATTTTGATAATGAGAAAGCCCAATCGCTGGGCTTTTTGTGTTGAATGACAATCTTAAAAAGTTAGTAGTCTAAAATTATCTCACAAGATCTTGCAAACCTATTTATAAAGTTGTATACTAGAAAATGATTTGATGTAATCGTTTGCATAAACTGGTAAATGATGAAAAGAAAGAAAAGTAGGAGACGAGACAGATGGAATTAACAGCGATTTATCACCGGCCTGAATCGGAGTACGCCTATCTTTATAAGGACGGCCAGCTTCACATTCGCATCCGGACCAAGAAAGAGGATATCAAACGGATTGTCTTGCACTATGGGGATCCCTTTATTTTTATAGAGGATCTATATGAGGCAACCAAGGAAATGGACAAGGTGACGACCGACGATCTCTTTGATTATTGGCAAGTGTCGGTATCTGTCCGCCATGCACGGATCCAGTACCTCTTTGAATTAGAGGATACAGCGGGAGAGAAGATCTTGTACGGAGACCGGGGTGTGGCAGCTTACACCAAGGAGAACCTGGACTTCGTCATGAATGGCTTTAAGCTTCCTTTTATCCATGAGATTGATGGGTGCGCTGTACCGGATTGGGTAGCTCAGACAGTTTGGTATCAGATCTTCCCTGAGCGTTTTGCCAATGGGAATCCAGCCATTTCTCCAGAAGGTGTCCGTCCTTGGGATGCGTCTATTGCCCCTACCATGTTGGATTTCTTTGGTGGAGATTTGCAGGGGATCATCGATCACTTGGACTACTTGGAAGAGTTAGGAATTACAGGGCTCTACCTTTGCCCGATTTTTGAATCACCAAGCAATCACAAGTACGATACTATTGACTATTTTGAAATCGATCAACATTTTGGTGATAAGGAGACCTTCCGCCAGCTGGTGAAAGAGGCCCACGCGCGTGGGATGAAGATCATGCTGGATGCCGTCTTCAACCATATTGGCTATGATTCACCCCAATGGCAGGATGTGGTCAAACACGGGGAGGATTCGATTTATAAGGACTGGTTCCATATTAAAGAGTTCCCTGTCTCCTCAGAAAATCTGTGGAATAGTCGCGACTTGTCTTACCATTCCTTTGCCTTTGCGGGCTATATGCCCAAGCTCAATACGGCTAATCCAGAGGTGAAGGCCTATCTTTTGAAGGTTGCGACTTACTGGATTGAAGAGTTTGATATCGATGCTTGGCGACTGGACGTGGCCAATGAAATCGACCATCAATTCTGGCGAGATTTCCGTAAGGCGGTCTTGGCTAAGAAGCCAGACCTCTATATCCTCGGAGAAATCTGGCATTCGTCCCAACCATGGCTCAATGGTGATGAGTTCCATGCGGTGATGAACTATCCCCTCTCTGAAAGTATCAAGGATTATTTCCTGCGGGGGCATAAGGAGACGCAACGCTTCATTTGGGAGATCAATAGCCAGTCGATGTACTACAGGCAGCAAATCTCTGAGGTGATGTTCAACCTCTTGGACTCGCATGATACAGAGCGCATCTTGACGACGGCCAAAGGCGATCTTCAGTCCGTCAAGTCTGCTCTTGCCTTCCTCTATCTGCAACGCGGAACGCCATGTATCTATTATGGGACGGAGCTAGCCCTCATCGGCGGCCCAGACCCGGATTGCCGGCGTGTCATGCCTTGGGAGCGCGTGTCAGAAGACAATGACATGCTGAACTTTATGAAGGACTTGATCCAGCTCCGAAAAGAAGTGGCAGAGTTGATCCAACATGGAAAAGTGAGTCTGGAAGAAGTAGAGCTAGATGTAGTAGCAGTAGAATGGCGGCATGAAGGCCATCTTCTCAAAGCCTACTTTAACCATTCGAAGAAAGCCTTTGTCATAGAAAGAGGACAAGCTGATCTGATCAGTCTTGGAAGCATATCGGATGATCGAGTGATCATTCAGCCAAATGGATTTGTTATTTATAGAGAAGAGCTAAACGTATAAAACTATTTCTAATGGACGCATTTGTGTGCTATTTTCCGAAATCCTTTAGTTGTACATTCCCCTCCATAGGTGTATAATGTGTCCTTAGATAAACAAATGAGGAGTTTACTATGGAATTGAAAGATTTTACAGAAAAAGAACAAGAACAAATCAAGCAAGGATTGAGCACGGCTGAGCTTTCTGATAAGGAAGCAGCGAAGAAATTGCTTGCTCTTGTACCGCAAGAATGGATTAAACGCATTCCTTTCTTTGTCAGAGGGCATGCGACGACTAAGACAGTTGAGCGTGTAGCCAAACAATACCCTGAACTCTATGCCGTGGCGAAACGTCAAGGGGACCTTCCTGAAAAAGAAGGAGAAGAGCTCCGCAAGATTATGACAGCTATCTTTGAAGAAAAGATGAACAAACACAAGATTAAATAATCTTTTATTACACTTTGTTATTTTTTATTTCACAATAGAACGAGTGATTGCAGTTGAAATGCAGTCACTTTATTATTTACTAGCCATAGAGACTTTTACACTAGTAAATAAAAATGAACAATATTTCATGATATAATACTAATGAAAGCAGTTCCAGAGGGATGAAAGATTCCATTGGAGAAAAACAAGTAAAGGTATTCATGATGAAAAAATTTTTGATAGTTATTTTTACAATTTTTGGATTGTTTGTAGGATGGATAGCTTTTATGGTATATAGTTATGAAAGAAGTTATAATGAATGGAAAAGTTCCTATACGGGAAAAATAGTAACTAATTCTGAAAAAAATTACTCTACCTCAAGTGATGGAAATAAGGATGATTTCGAATCATCAAAACAAGAATACGCTTCTTCAAGTGATAGAAAAAATAAGGATGATTTAGAATCATTAATGAATATGTTTATGAAAGGACTATTTCCTCCAACTTTACTATATCCAGAATATACAAGGGCATATGAAAAAGCTAAATCTTGGTCAAAAAAGCATTTATCGCAGCAGCAAATTAAAATTTATCTTACTGAGTATGATAGGTATTCAGAGGATGCTACTCAGTACGCTTTAAATAAGCTTAATGTAAACTGGAAAGAGCAAGCACTTTTAAAAGCAAAATCAAATCAAGAGTTTCATTATTCGAAAGAAAAATTAGTTGAACAACTTATAAATATTGACAAATTTACTCAAGAAGAGGCTGACTATGCCATAGAACAAGGTCATTTCGATTGGAAAGAGGAAGCTGTGAAAAAAGCGGAATCTTATGCAAACGGTGGCAACATTTCGAAAGAAAGGTTATTAGAAATACTTGTTGAATATAGAAAATTTACTCAGGAAGAAGCTGAGTACGCAATAGAACATGCAAAAATAGATTGGTCTGATTAAACGATAATTTTAATTTTGATTTTTGTAACATATTAAAGAGCTGGACAGTCTGCCAGCTCTTTTTTGTTACTTATAAACTTTTCTCATTTCGTAAAAAATAGTTGGAGCAAAGCTAGTTTTAAACTATAATAGAGGAAAAGGATTATCGATATGAAAAATTTATAGAACAAACATTTTAATCAATAGAGAAGGAACCAGTTTATGAAACCATCTAAAAAATTCATGCACCTTACTAGCTGTGCCTTGGCGATCTTTGCTTTAGTGGCTTGTAGTAGCAACCAAAAGCAATACAAGGAAAAGCAGGCAAGTTCCACTGTACAGAAATCTAGTTCAGATAAGGAGCGCTACAAGGGAAGCTACAGCAACCTCAATAGCAAGGCGAGTGTCGAAGAAGTGCGGACTCTCTTGTCTGCTTATTTGGATCAGGACAGTGTAGATAAATTTTTGGGTCTGGTAACAGATTACGATAGCATTGTCGGCTCGGTCGGCTTAACGGGTGACTTCAGCACCTTCAAGAAAACAGACTACAATGTTGAGAAGATCAGTGACTTGTGGACCAAGAAAAAGGGCGATTTCGTCGGGACCAACTGCCGGATCAATAGCTATACTCTTCTGAAGAATCGCATCGAGATCCCTAAGATGAAAGCGGATAGTGAACTCTTGTTCGTGGACAATGATGCCATTGACAAAGGCAAGGTCTTCGATGAGGCAGACAAGGAAGCCTTTAACATTCTGTATTCACGGGTTCCGACAGAAGCTACAACGGATGTCAAGGTCCATGCTAAGAAGATGGAAGAGTATTTTTCTCACTTCAAGTTCAATGAAAATGCGCGCATGCTTTCTGTTATTGTTCATGATAACCTAGATGGCAATACCCTTTTTGTCGGTCACGTCGGTGTCTTGGTTCCTGCTAAGGACGGCTATCTCTTTGTCGAAAAGCTGACCTTTGAAGAGCCCTATCAAGCCATTAAGTTTGCGACTAAGGAAGATGTCTACAAATACTTGGAGACCAAGTACCAAGACTACACAGGCGAAGGTCTGGCTAAGCCCTTTATCATGGATAATGAAAAATGGGTTGAGATGAAGTAGAGGATGAAAGACAGCGTGTTAGAATTTAGAAAGATAATGGAGTATGCTCCGATTCTATATGTGCTCATTTTCTTGCTCTTTTTCAGTCTTCTCCTTTTCCTGAGAAGAAGGGCAATTGTGAGACGTAGTGGAGGTCCCTTCTTTGCTCCTTTCCATATTAGCTATGGAATCTTCTATATCCATGTCGCTCTGTGTTTCAGTCGTCGCAGGATCCCGCTGAAAGAGATCAAGCAAATCACGTATGCAATTTTTCGTGGACGATCTGGTGGCGGGGCTCGCTATGCTTTCTATATCGAGCTTAGAAACGGAAAGACTATTCCCTTCTTTTTTGGAAAAAGTAAGCGGAATGAAGCTCTGGTTGAGAAGCTCAAACGAAATGCTGGCAGGTATGGGTTTAAGGTAGATAGCACTGGTAATTATTGAAAGAAAAAGGAATCACGAATGAATAGAAAGCAAGCCCTATCTATGTATTTGTTAGGGACCTTTGGTCAAGTATTAGGAGTCAGCCTTCTGGTTTGTTTTTTAAGAGCAGGAGGAGTCAAGGTCGATTTTACATCATCATTTGGGATCATCGCTATTATTGTAGGTGGCTTATCATCTGTTTTTTGGGGGAGTCTTGCAAGCATTAGTTACTATCAATCTAGTTTCAAACAAGTTTTAAAAGATTTTTTTCAAGTCAAAGACAGTTTGGCAAATTATTGCTTGGTGCTCGTTTTCTTGTTGCTTGACTTTTTCCCATTTATCTTAGGTGGTAAGATCACCACTCAATCGTTGGTCTTGCCAGTAGTGCTCTTTTTCAAGGCTCTTCTTTTTGGTGGAGTTGAAGAAATTGGCTGGCGTTATTTCTTTCAACCAACTTTGCAGGAAAAAATACCTTATTTTTCAGCTACTTTGATCACCTTTTTAGCTTGGTCTAGTTGGCATCTACTATATTTTTATATCGACGGTTCTTTAGCTGTCATTCAATTGTTTCCGTTTCTAGTAGGTCTGCTAACTAACTGCTTTATCTTATCGGCCTTGTATCATAAAACGCAAAATTTATGGCTCTGTGTCATGACTCATGCCTGTATCAATTCCTTGTCTCAGATGATAGTGAATGAAGATGTATGGCTATCTATAGTTAGTAAATTTCTTATTATTAGTTTAGCAATCATGATTGCAAGAAAGAAGTATGTAACTGTAAAGGAAGAAAAATGAGCAAATTTATTTCAAAACAATCAGTCGCTAGTTGGTATGCAATGACTGCCCTCTTAGCTACCTTTCTAGTAGGGCAAGTGATCCTTTGGTTTTTCCCAGATGGAAGTAGTATGGGGACCTCACTACTGTTTATCCTAATGAACTTGATTCCCCTGATTGTGGCGGCTGTCTTTTCTCTGGTGTTGAGTGAAGTCAACTCCTTGGGTGAATTTTTCAAAAAGGTCTTTCTTCAAAAAGAAAGTTCCCTATCTTGGATCCTAGCTTTCTTCATCCCCGTCATCTATTATGGGATTTCCATCCTGCTTATGAACGTTCGCTTTACTGGGAACTCCCTCTTGGCCTTCTTCATTTATTTCCCCTGGACCTTATTATATGGAGGCCTAGAAGAAGTCGGTTGGCGTTGGTTTTTACAAGATCATCTTTCCTATAGTAAGTACTTTATACCTAAAATGATGCTTCTTTCCATTGTCTGGTTCCTCTGGCATATTCCTATCTATCAACTCCCTTGGATTACAGCAGGTTCGTCCAACTATCTTATCTTTTACCTGATGATTTTAGGGAATGCCTTCCTATTTGGAGCGCTCAAGGAGTACTCGAAAGGAGCTGTTCCTTGTATCCTTGCTCATATGCTAATTGATAGTCTGGCTGTCCTCATGCTGGTTCAGAGCTCGCTTCCTCAGATTATCCTTCTAGTTATTTTCGAAATTCTAGTAGCCTCTTGGCTGGTGGCTGCACGAAAATCAGAGAAATAGAGTTGAATCTCTTTCGGTGGGAGTCTGTCATCTTTAGCCTTTAGGACTTCAATGTAGAGTCCATAAAATGCTATAATCAGTTTAACGAAGAACCTAGAGATAGGATCAAAGTATCAACACAGTGTCATTCTTATCTATAATGAGAGAGGGGGAAAAACATGCAAAAGACCTTTCAGTTGTTGCGAAGAGGAGATATAGAGGGAGTCCGTCAGATATTGGATAAAAAGCCTGAAGAAGTCAATGCTGTTTCGGGTGACAAACCTAAAAGAGATCAGGGGCAGTCGCTCCTTCAAGTCGCTATCAAATCGGGACATTTAGATATTGCAGACTTACTCATTGATAGAGGAGCAGATCTTAACTTTATTGAAGAGCCGACAGAGCTGAATCCATTTTGTCAACCAGTCCTCCAAACAGCGGGTGGACGAGCTGTATTTGACTGTAGGCGCATGATCAAACGCTGGAATGGCCAATATGAGATGTATTCGTCTAAGGAAAAGGCTGACCGGTCTTTCAAGGTTTTTGAGAAAATGTTGGAACTTGGGGCCGATATCTCTCAGAAGGACAGCCATGGTGGGACTTTGTTGCAAACTATTTTAATTGAAACCAAGGAAGTTCTGCCATCTTATTATTGGAAAACAAAAGAAACAAGCGATAATGTCCTCATAACGGATGAATTACGTCATGATTTAAATCGTATTTATGATCTATTAATTCGTTACGGTGTGACTGCGGACGAAATAGCGGTCTATCAGAACATTCCTCTTAAAGAACTTTACCAGGACAGCCCTACCATGGAATTCTTAAATCGCTTAGATCAGAGCAGATCTTTATAAGCGTTTGAAATATGACTTTGAAGAGTCTTAGGGCTCTTTTTGCTTGGTCTGATAGAGCTGGAAGTACTAGGAAAATGTTAGACCGAATTTTCTTTAAAAAATGGATACAAATCCATGATGAAATAGAGTATACTAGTTGATGAAAGAACAAGATTTTTAAGTATCTAATTTAGGAGGGCAGTTTATGTCTCAAGAAACTTTCATCATGGCGATTGACCAGGGAACCACTAGTTCGCGGGCTATCATTTTTAATAAAAAAGGCGAGCAAGTTAGCTCTAGTCAAAAGGAATTCACTCAGATTTTTCCTCAGGCTGGTTGGGTGGAGCACAATGCCAATGAAATTTGGAACTCGGTGCAGTCGGTGATCGCTGAGGTCTTTATTGAAAGTGGCATCAAGCCCAATCAAATCGAAGCAATTGGCATTACCAATCAACGGGAAACGACAGTTGTTTGGGATAAGAACACGGGGCTTCCTATTTACAATGCCATTGTCTGGCAATCTCGTCAAACTGCTCCACTGGCTGAAGAACTTAAAAACCAAGGCTATGTAGAAACCTTCCACCAAAAGACAGGTCTAGTTATCGATGCCTACTTTTCAGCGACTAAAGTCCGTTGGATCTTGGACCATGTAGAAGGAGCACAAGAGCGTGCAGAAAAAGGAGAATTGCTCTTTGGAACCATTGATACTTGGCTGGTATGGAAGCTGACGGATGGAGCTGCCCACGTGACAGACTATTCCAATGCTGCGCGGACTATGCTATACAATATCAAGGAACTGAAATGGGACGATGAAATCTTAGAAATTCTCAACATTCCTAAAGCCATGCTTCCTGAAGTGCGTTCAAACTCTGAGATCTATGGCAAGACAGCTCCTTTCCATTTCTACGGTGGACAAGTGCCGATTGCAGGGATGGCAGGAGACCAGCAGGCTGCTCTCTTTGGCCAATTGGCCTTTGAACCTGGGATGGTCAAAAATACTTATGGAACTGGATCTTTCATCATCATGAATACAGGTGAGGAGATGCAGTTATCAGAGAATAACTTGCTGACGACGATTGGTTATGGGATTAATGGTAAGGTCTACTATGCCCTTGAAGGATCTATCTTTATCGCTGGAAGTGCCATTCAGTGGCTTCGTGACGGTCTGCGTATGATCGACAGTTCACCTGAGTCAGAGGCCTATGCTTTGAAGTCCCAGAACCAGGATGAAATCTATGTGGTCCCTGCCTTTACGGGTCTTGGAGCACCATATTGGAATCAAGAGGCGCGTGGTTCTGTCTTCGGACTTACCCGGGGAACGACCAAGGAAGACTTTATCAAAGCAACCCTTCAATCCATTGCCTATCAAGTACGCGATATCATCGACACCATGCAGGTAGATGCTAAAACCTCTATCCCAGTCCTAAAAGTAGATGGAGGGGCAGCGAAAAATGATTATTTAATGCAGTTTCAGGCAGATATTCTTGGGATTGCGATTGCTCGCGCCAAAAACTTGGAAACCACTGCTTTAGGAGCGGCCTTCCTAGCAGGTCTGACTGTAGGCTATTGGAAGGACTTGGAAGAATTAAAATCTCTTCATGGAGCAGCCCAAATCTTTGAACCCAAGATGGATGAATCTCGTAAGGAAGAGCTGTACAAGGGGTGGAAGAAAGCAGTCAAAGCTACTCAAGTATTTGCGGAGTCTGATGACTAAAGGGATCAATCAAATGAATAGTTTATGA